>JBEIPP010000097.1:0-11992 GCA_040376995.1 Flavobacteriales bacterium | reverse complement strand
CAAAAATAAAAAACTTTAGAGCTAATTTAAGAGGTGTTACAGATATTAAATTCTTCCTTTTTAGGCTATATAAATTATTTGCTTAAAAGGATTATCCCCAACTTTTATCCCTGACCCCTTATTTGGCGCAAACTAAAATTACTGCCTTTGAAAATAAGCGACCAAATGTGCTTGCAAAATGTGCGGTGGCTTGTACACAGGTCAGCACACTTAGGTCTATACACACAGGTCAGTAAACTATGACGGTTTATTGGTCTATGCAGTTAGGTCGATATACATTTAAGGCGATATCTGCTAGTTTTACTTTTTCCTTCTGCTACATATAAAAACTCATAAAAGATTATTCATACGCATCAGGATTATATTAAATATTGTGATTTTTAATTGCAGGGCGTAGGATTCTTTTGATTGTTTCTGTTTTTAATTGCAATCCAATAAACACTAACTCTGATTTAATATTATTTCCTTCATTTTTAGAAGGAGTGAAAACCATGTGCTTACCTGTTGATTGTACTAAATACCTAATATTATTTGGCATTGTATTTACAAAACCTTTTAATCTAAACAGTTGATGCGGATATAGTAAAAAATTGATATGAAGGGCACGAGTTAATTTATCTAAATCAAAACAATCATTTGTTTCAAAATAAACCGTGTTAATTTTATGTGGTGTGTTTAGCGAAGTGTTTTTGATAGCTTCTGGAATCAAAAATTGATTATCATTAAATGTAATTTCTAATTCATTGAAATTAGCCGACCCATCATGAGATTTCAAAATTTTAGCGAAGGGATTAATCACTTTTATTAAACTTTCGATTTTAGAATAATAATGTTCTCCAACCATATTTAGTTTATTAACGATAATAATATCGGATACTGAAATTTGTTTAGCTGTTTCAAAAGTTTCAATTAGCCTATCTTCAACATTTTCCGAATCAACAATACAAATACTTGCTTTTAAATTAAAATATTTTGTTACTTCTGGCGATTTTATCATGCCAATAATACTACTTGTATCTGCTATTCCTGTTGTTTCAATGAAAACATTATGAGGTTTTTTATCACTATGTGCAATTTTTGCTAGTACTTCAATTAATTCATTACCTAAGGAGCAACAAATACAACCACTTGTAAGTTCCACTAGCTGATCTACTTTTTCAGTAATTAAGGTAGCATCAATATTTACTTTGCCAAACTCGTTTTCAATAACTAAGTTGTTTTGATTAGAATGATGTTTTAATAAATGATTCAAGAATGTTGTTTTGCCAGCCCCTAGAAATCCTGTTATTATATAAGTATTTATCATTTTAAGAGTTACATTTTTTATAGTTATTTTCTTTGCATAGTTGCCAATTTCGATAATGTGCATAAGCCATTATCATTCCACCAATTGGCATACAAATTTGTTCAAATAACGTTGATGTATTTCCCTGTACAATATTGGTATGACTTATTAAAATGAAAATAAACGCAATTAACATGATGCTAAGCGCTTCGTCATCCTTATGATGTTTACAATAGCCAATTAAAAAAGATATGAAAGCGAGTGTGATACTAAATAAAAGTATTGTAAGTTCTAAAGTTGGACTCCCCAAGAATTTTAGTCCTAATAATGGCAACGAACTCAGAATAAATGGAAGAATAATACAATAAATAGAACATAAGGAAGATATGGAAAATCCAAGTATGTCAAATAGATTGAATCTTATATTTTTTAGAATTGTATATTTCATTTAATCTGTTTTAATAAATAATTTAATATATGTTTAGTAGTTAATCTTACTACGAACTATAATCACTTTCTTATCAATCTTTTATTATACCATCTAAAAAGCCAACCAGCTGTAAGTTTTAAACCAGTAAAACTAAGTAGTGTACAGCCTAATAATAAAACTATAACAATAATATCCCATAGGGGTCGTTTATAAAAAAATTGAGGAAAATCAAAACTATGCAACCCATTATACAACCACCTTTCTATTTTATTATCTGTTTGCATTTTTTTTACAACAGTTAAGGTTTTTGGGTTTACATAGTACCATGTACTATTTTTGTCATCAAACTTAAAGCGGTAAATTGGCAATGGCAATGTTCGGTGTTTATTGTAGTAATAATTATCATAATCATTTAATATTTCAGAAGCAATAATTTTATTGTTTGGTAATAATTTTAATACTTGAGACTTTACACTTAAAATATCTATTGCATTATTGAAAACGTTTTTATCTTTTATTTTTACATGTTGTACTTCATTATTTTGATTAGTTGCTATTAAATAATTGTCCGAGTTAAACAATGAAAATTTAATCTCCTTGATGTATTTGTGCTTAATAATATTGTCAAATGCTGATTGAAAATTATTTACTGTTGTTAATACTGAATAATTTGTTCCTTGCCAAATTTTAGTTTCCTTTTCGCTTAAGCTATCTTCTGAAGCCCATTTTAATGGGTTCATAGATAATAAGCCGCTTAGTATCCAAGTAAAAATAAATAGTCCAAATATAAATCCAACATAGTGATGCCAACGAAACCACTTTTTTGTGTAAGGTGAGAATTTTTGAGATTTATTTTTTGAATTTACTGTTCGGCTAACGCCAAGTATAATACCAAGCAAAGCTAACACTACTCCTAAAGATGAAAGAGTTATTACAAAATACCTCCACGCATCCGTATTTATTCGTAAATTTTTGAAATATATCCAATGTGGTATGGGACCTAGCCAAGCCCAAACTTTATCTTCAAAATTTAGTTTTTGAATTATTTCTCCTGATTGAGAAGAAATATAGCACGTTGTACTTTCTTTATCATCTAACAAAACTTTATAAATAGGCATGTGTGGCAGAAACTTGGTACGTGGTATCCACTGATCTAATTCTGTTATTACATCAATTGTTTTTACTTTTTTTGTATTACCAAAATAACTATTTACAAGATCTTTTAATTCATGTTCTTGTATTGGAGTAACGTACTTTCCTGTGTAAGCATCTAAACAAATAATTTTCCCTTCTGTGTTTACAATATTGATAATAGTTTTTTTAAGTAGCTGATACATGCGAATTTCGGAGCACGAATCTAAATTTGTATATTCCCATTCGTTTATAGCTGATAATTTTATTGTGCTATCATAACTAATGTTTGCGCGCATTTTTAAATACTCTGTTTTTGAAACCGAGGGAAACTCCTTGTACATCATAACAAATCCAGTTGTACACCATACAAAAAAAAGTAGAGATAGAAAAAATCCGAACAAGCGGTGCATATTTCGCACCGCTTGAATTAATTTTTGTTTTCTTATTTTAACAAATTCCACTATTAAAATGCGGCTTTAAATGTTAGCATAAAGTTTCTGTTCATGCCAACAAAAAATTGATTAGCAAAAATGGCATCTCTGTAATAAAACTGATCAGTAATGTTATTTACATTAAAACGTAATTCATACTTACTAAACTTATACCAAATAGCAGCATCAATCAACGTATATGAGGGTAATTTATACGTATTGCTAGCATCCGTGTAATTTTCGGAAGTATAACTTGCGCCAGCGCCTATACCTAATCCTTTTAAAATACTTTTATCTAGTTCATAGGTTAACCATGAATGAACTAAATGTTCGGGTGCAAATGCTAGTTTTTTTCCTACATTCGGATTTTCGAAATTATCATCATTATTTTTTTCAACACGTGTATTAGCGTTCGAATAACCTGCTGTTATGCAAAATTGGCTTGTAATATTAGCTTGTAAGTCAACTTCAAATCCTTTAGACGTTCCTGTTCCAATATTTTTAAATACACCACCTGCAAAACTTTGTAATATATTGGTTCTTGCTAATGTAAAGGCAGATACGTTTATAGATATAAATTCTTTGTAAGCATATCTTACTCCTAATTCTCCTTGATATCCAGTTTCAGGATCAAACATAGTGCCATCAGCCGCTACCGTGCGGGTAGGTTTAAAATAGGTATTATAAGATGAGTAAATAGATAAATTTTTAATAGGTTCGTAAACTAAACCTGCTCTGTAAGTAGGGTTAGTTATATTTAATTTACTTACTGTACCTTTTACGGTAACATTTCTATCTTTATCTACAGTATTTGTATAATAATCTCCATTAAAAATATCTACTCTAACTGCAACCAAGGCTTTTAATTTTTCAGAAATATTAATCCAATTTTGAGCAAATATTCCATGCGAAGTTTCCATTCTTGCTTGGTAACGATTATCCTCAATACTCATTGCTCCTTGATTTAATACAGGATTTGCAACAGAAATTTTAGCATTTTTACCTGCGCCAGATATTACGCCTCTGTATGTTTTTCTATCTAACATATTAAAAGAGTAGCCTAACACAAATTTATTTTCAATTTTTCCGATTTTATAAGTTCCATTTAGGTCTAATTGATTTTGAAATGGTTTTGTTTGATGATTAAAGTAAAAAGGGAATGAGCGAGTTAATGAATCTTTTGTGGCGTTAAGAGTTAACTCTTCAGTAGAAAAATAATTTATATCATCAAAAAAATACGAAGCCGTATTACTAATACCCCAGTTTTCAGAAATGAGATAGTGATATTTTAATTGCATATCAACACGCTTATTTTTTAAATAATCTTGAGGGTCATTGTAGCGTGTTAATGGGTTCATTCCTTTAACAAGCGAACCATCTTGTTCTACTGGCAATCCAGTATCGGTAGCGTAAAAATCATCATTTGCTTGAACGGATATTTGGATGGTATGTTTTTTATGTGGAACATATTTTAAAGCGAAATATCCATTTGTATAGGAATTTCCAAAATTTCTAAATCCTTGAGATTGCCCTACACCAAAATCTGTTCTAAACGAAAGCTTGCTATTAATCGCTCCGCCAGCACCGGCTGATATATTTCGTGTATTATACGAGCTATATGATGCCATAAAATCTGCTTTAAAAATACTTGTAGGTTGTTTTCTTCTAATGTTGATTATACCTCCTAGTGCCGAGTGTCCAAATAAAACGGAAGATGGCCCTTTTAAAACATCTATACCTTCTACAGCAGCTAGGTTAGTTGAAGGCGCACTTTGCGAAATATTATGGCGCTCATCTCTCACACCATCTACTAAGAGTACAAATTGCTCCATACCTCTAATGTGGAAGTGTTGAAACCCACCGTAAGTGTTGCGAGATCTAACTCCAGTTACATTTTTCATGGCATCTTCTAAAGCAATACCTCCTCTTTGATCTATTAATTTTTTATCAATACTGTGAATTGTAACTGGTAAGTCTTTTAAATCAACATCAATTTTATTTAAAGATTTCATTTCTTCAACTTTTTTATTTGTAGAAATTATAACCTCATCTAAATTTATTGAGTCTTTTGTTTGACCAAAGGTATTGGTGTAAAGCGCACCAATTAAAATAAGAAGTGATATTTTTTTTAATGTATTATGTTGTTTCATTTTAAATAATATTATAGTAGCCGTATCAAATGAATGATACAACAATTTTGTTTGTAATAAGTGAATTTTAGAAAAAAGAAAAAATTAATTTCTTTGAGTTAATTAAGAAATAAGAAAGGTGGGCCTCTTAATTTATAATTAAAATTATTGGATAGGGGAATTGAATTGTTAATCCTAAAAAAAGATAAAACTGCATATAAAAACAAAATTGTATTTATTAAAAAAACTTCGTTAACTAAAGCGGGTAAATAGTGGTCATTATCACAAATAAAACAATCTGAATGTTCGTGAGATACTTTAACGGTTAAAGAATTTTCTATGTTACTTTCAACAAATTCATTTTTATGTGCAAATACTTTGTGGAAAGGTATTACAACTAATTGAAATAGCAGGGTGGCTATTAAAAATAAAGAAAAGTATGTTGTTTTTTTAGTCAATGTTTGTTAAGTCTTAAATCTATCTATTGTTAGAGTTTTAATTTACTCTGCGTTAAGTGCTTTTAAAAGTATAGTTGCCGCAATGCCAAATCCTGCGCCCGAAACAAATAAATTCCATTTAAAATGTTCGCCTTTAATTATATTTGTATAAAGCCATAAAGCAAGTGTAAAAATTAGTACAATAAATAATTGCCCAACTTCAATGCCAATGTTAAATGCACATAATGGCATAATAATACTCCCGCCAAACATCATAAATTTAAAATTACTGGCAAACGCTAATCCATGTATCAACCCAAAAACAAGGGCAATGCCGTATTTTATTTTAGCATCAGAAAATTTACTTTGCTTATCATAATTAATAATATTTGCTATGGCTGTTATCATAATAGTGATAGGAATTAGCATATCTATTAATTTAGAATTTGCAGGAATAATATCTAATGCACTTAAAATAAGCGTTCCGCTATGCCCAATGGTAAAGGCTGTAATAATTACTAATATTTGTTTCCACTGCGATAGTTTAAAAGCTGCGCATAGTGTCATTACAAACAGTAAATGATCAAAGGCATTAATATCAACAATATGATGCCAGCCGTTAACAAAATAAGAGCCTAAATTATTCATAGAATTAACAATTGAAAATTTAAAAGTTTATTGGGATAGCATAGTTACTTATAATTGCCTCATGGTTTTCTTCGGGTATAAAAGGTGGTATACGCACTGTTATTCTATTTGATTGTATATACCCAAACTCTTCGAAGAATAAGGTGTTTTCAATAAGGATTTTATCTCCTTTTTTAATTTTTAATTTATTTTCAATAAACTTAATGGTAACAACATTGTACTCTTTTAAAACCTCAGATGCTTTAAACTTTAAGGGTAAAATTTTTCCGTTAACAGTAATGTTAAAATGTTTTTCAAAGTAATCTTCAATTCCTGTTTTATCTTCTTTAGTTAAATCAGATAGGTTGATATTTTTAGTCAAGGTTTTATTAATGCTTTTTTCAAAGTCATCCATAAAAATTTTACATTCTGTTTTTAAACTTGTAGAATTAAGATCGTACTCTATTAGCGAGGCAGTAAGTTTAATAGGATGCTTAAAGGATGTAGCAAATATTACAACACCTAACAGTAAAAGAGTTTTATAAAATTTAGTTTTCATTTTTATTGGGTTTAATTATTTACAAGGCATTTGGGTTGCTAGTTTATTTACAGTAGCTTCGATTATAAAGGGATTGGTAATACTTGGAGCATAAACTATAGATACTTGTTTTGTATTCAAATTAAGTATACTTTGTTTTACACCTTTTTCTTTATACAAACCATCTTCAATAACTTTTTGACAATTTTCACAAGATGCCGCAGGGATATTTATTACAAGCAAAGAATCATTAGTACCTTTTACTAAAACTCTTTCTTCTTTTGCTGTTTGATTACAAGAGCTAACTGCAAAAATTATAGCGCCTATTATTACTATTTTTTTCATTTTTTTATTATTATGCTGGCGATTCCATAATAACAAACTCTCCGTGCGATGTGCCTATCGCTAATTGTTTATCATCGTTTGACCAACATAGTTTACTTATTGTATTTTTTAATTTAACGCCTGTTATTAAGTTTTCGCCAATTGCAACATCATAAAAATGTACAAAGCCCATGTCGTCGCCCGATGCTAGAAAGCTACTTTTATTTTGAAATTTAGCTTGTGTTATTTTTCCTAAATGCCCACCGAGAGTTTGTGGCATCTGACCTTGCGGCGCAACACCTGCAAATTTCCATACGATTAATTCATCCCAACAGTTTGTTAAGAAAAAGATAGAGTCAAATGTCCAATCTAATAGTTTAACTTTTCCTTTATAACCATTCATTTCAAAATCAGAACCAATATTATAAGGTAACGGAAAAAAATGCACTCTCGAATCCTGAGTACCGCAACCTATAAATTTACCATCTGGACTCCACGATAAAGAGTGCATAGAATTTTTCCACTCCAAAAACTCTATTGGTTCATCTTGCTCAATTTCAAATAAACGCACACCACCATAGCAGGCTGTGGCAAATGCCTTGCTACTACTGTTCCACTCAATGCCCGAAACAGTACTTTCATGCCCATCAAATTCTTGAATATTCTTTCCATCATTATTAAAAACAGTTAATGTGTTTCCAGAACTTACAGCAAAATAATTTCCATCAGGCGACCAAACCACTTGCTCTACCCATAGGCTATCTGATTTAATTTCTTTAATAAGAGACGCTGATTTTATGTCCCAAAGCTTGATAAACCCATCTTGCCCTGTTGTTACTGCTTTATTTTCCGTAGGTGATACAGCTAAACACATTAAGCCATTTTGATGCGCTTTTGCTTCAAATATTTTTAAATGGTATGATGAATTATAACACGTTAATATACCACACGAAGATGCCACAAGAATATACTCGTTTGTATAACTCCACCCAATACCAATTACATAATCATTAAGTTGGGTTCGCCACAATTCATATTCGTTTTTTGACTCTGCTATTTTATTTATTTGTAAATGATTTACCATTTAAGCAGTATTTAATTGTTTTTTTGAGATACAACTTTTATATCCACTCAATAATTCTTCTCGGTTCAAATTTTTGCCTATAAAAATAAGTTGATTTCTTCTTTTTTCCCCTGCTTTCCATAATCTGTCGGCTTTGGCATCAAACAACATGTGTACTCCTTGAAATACAAATCGTTCATCATTGCCAGCAATGTTCAAAATCCCTTTCATACGGTAAATATCAGTTCCTTTAAACTGAAGTAAATAAGAAAGCCATTCGTTTACTTTTTGAATACTCAATTCGTTTTCATCTTCAATACCAACTGACGATACCAAATCATCATGTTCATGACTGTGTTCAAACTCCTCAAATAATATAGGAGAAATTTGAGTTAATCTTTCATACTTCAAATTTTGCAAGTCTTCTTTTAAAACAACTTTATGTGCGTTTACATTTAATAATTCTTTATTATTTTCTTTATACTCCGATTTAATTTTAAGATTAAACTCATCAGGGCCATGTTGCGTAAATACAGCATAAATGCCGGGTTTATTTGGTCTAAAGTAAAAATTTTGCAAATTAGTATCAATTAGCAATCTATTTAGAGTGTGATTCGTATTTATAAACTTATCTGCCTTAACCTCTTTTGGGTGCTCCGAAAATAACTTAATAGCTTGCTTTTTGGCCTTAGCTATTTCGGTAACACTTGCGTCATTTAATTTTATAAACCCGATATCAAAAGAAGGATCAGGGCCTTCAGTCATTTCAATTTGATATTCATTATCAGCTAAATTATATAAGCCCATCCATTCGTATGGATACTCTTCTGTTGAAAAGGAAGGATTTATTTCAATTTTTGCATCTAAGTCAAAAGCTTTTATATCAAGTATGTTTTCAAGATTAATTTCAGCATTTTTAGTTTTATGTATTTTAGCATTGGCATTCATTGAGCGTATGCGTTTTTCAAGTATTACTAACTCCTCGGCAGTTACTAAATCTGTTTTATTTAAAAGAATAACATCGGCAAAAGCAATTTGCTCCTTACATTCCTCACTATCATCAATATGCAACCAAACGTGTTTGGCATCTACAATGGTAACAATGGCATCAAGGCTGTATGTTTCTTTTATATCATCATCTACCCAAAATGTTTGCGCTACAGGTGCAGGATTTGCCATGCCTGTAGTTTCTACTATAATATAATCGAGTTTATCTTTTCGTTTCATTAATTGGTCAAGTATGCGAATTAAATCTCCACGAACCGTGCAACAAATGCAACCATTATTCATTTCAAAAATTTCTTCATCGGCTCCAATAACCAATTCGTTATCCACACCAACTTCGCCAAATTCGTTTTCGATTACAGCTATTTTTTTGCCATGATTTTCGCTCAAAATTCGGTTAAGTAAAGTTGTCTTTCCAGACCCTAAAAATCCTGTAAGCACAGTTACTGGGATTGTTGTTTTATTTTCCATATTATTTATATTTTATTTAGCATTAGGTATTGCATCACTATTAATTATTGTATCTCCTTCTTTATACAAAAAGTTGGCCTCAACTAATTTTCCATTTAATATATGGTCATGTACTATTTTCTTTGCATCTTCTTTTGTAACGCATTTATACCAAATACATTCGGGCTGAATAAAAACCACTGCTGCATCATCGCATCTGCCAATACATTTTGTTCTTACTGTGTGTATTTCTTTAAATAATCCTTGGTCTCTAATTTCTTTTCTAAGTGTTAAAATCATTTCCTCTGCTCCCGCTTTATTGCAACAACTGCCATTACACATAAATAGTGTATGCTTTACTTTTGTTATATCTTTTACCGACATTATGTTACTGTTGTTTTAATATTTTTAAATAGAGTTACAACATAAATTGATACTACAAATGCTATAAAAATTAAACCAACTAAAGTGTTTGCATAATAGCCTAGTTGAACAATTGGGAAAAAAGTAATCGTAATTTTGTACAAGGCAATAGTAAACGACATAATAACAATTGCCCATCCTATCCATTTACGATAGTTGGTTATTAAACTTTGGTTTGTTTTTTTGTTTAAGATGCTATATAAAACTCTACCATCTATTGTATCTATCACTATCATTCCGGCAGAGAAAACCAATCCCATAATTACTGAGGCTAAAATCCCTCCTCTAAGAGAAGCGGCATAACCCCAAGCAGCTGCTTGTGAAGCTGTGTCAAAAACGGTAGCAAATAACACGCCTATTAGTATTATAGATAATGGGTTAGTACTATTTTTTAGTTTATTAGGAAGTAGTTTTGTTCGCCACCCTACTATTTTATGAGGCTCTTTAATTAATAAACTTTTTAAGTTCAAAAATCCGAGTAATAATAATAATGCAATGGGAATCCATTCTGCTATAGCCATTAGCCAAATTGGAATATCGAGCTTACCTGAAATTAACGCTACTAATACCGAGATAATTGTAACTACTAAGCCGTGCCCAATTGCAAACAATGTTCCTACCCATTTTGCAATTGGAGAATTTAAACTTGCGTGTCTCATAGTCATCCCATCAATAATGGCAATATGGTCGGGATCTATACCATGCCTAATCCCTAGTGACAGCATTAACAAAACCCCAGAAAAGTTAAGAGAAAAAGGAGTTATATGTTCCATTACTAATAGTTTAGTGCAAATTTAACGAATTATTCTTATAACGCAACAATGTTGCGTTAATGTATAAATTAATTTTTATGAGGCCAAGGATGGAATCGAACCACCGTTTCACTTTAGTAAGTTTAACCTAACCACTCTGTCACAAAGCCTTTTTTATTTAACATCACGAAAATAGTAAGAATTTTATTAATTGCAACAATGTTGCAATAACACATTTTTGAAATTTGTTAGGTTACTTTTTCTAATTTTGGATATGAACATAAAACCTTAACCTTTAATAAAATGACAATCTTAAAATCAATTTCAGCTGTAGCAATTACAATTGCGTTAGTTTCATGTGGCGGAGCTAATAAAGAATTAGAAAACAAATTAGCCATTGAGCATCGTAACATGGAAGTAGAAGATTCATTGATGGAAATCAGCCATGCAGAATTAGAAACTGCTCATAACACAATGAAAGACGAGCATGGGACAGTTGCTAATGGACAAGATAGCGCCTGCATCGCTATGGAAACTAATCATGATAAATTAATTGCAGAACATGATGCTATTTTAGAAAAGCATAAAGCTTTAGTAGCTTCTCATACTGAACTTGAGAAAAAACATGTGAATGGTGAGACTGATGCTAAAACAGTTGAAGCGGATCATTCAAAAATGGTAGAAGAACATAATGCGATGAAAGCGGAACATGAAAAAATATTAGCTGACCATGAGCAAATGAAAAAAGACCATGAAGAAATGATGGCAAAGCATAAAGAAACGACTACCAAATAATCATACAGTATATAAAATTAAAAGCCAGGAGGATGTAAATTAAACTGTGTCAAGTTCAAAAAAAACAGAACTTTAACACACGGTTTAAGAAATGGAAAATAAAAAAGACAGCTTCGATTATGAAGCATTAAAGAAAAAGACCATTGAGCAATTTCGTTCGGGCAAAAGT
>JBEIPP010000174.1:0-6610 GCA_040376995.1 Flavobacteriales bacterium | reverse complement strand
TCTATTAGTATAGACGAAGTAAGCCTTTCTAAAGGAGAGCTATACACAATTGTTACCAACAAAAATACGGGTTGTAAAAATAAAAAATCAGTCATAGCCATTATTAATGGTACAGAGGCAAAAACGATAGAAAAAGTTTTTATACTCTTATACGCAATATAAAATATCATAAACCTGTTCTAATATCCTTTCTCAATTAGTAAAAGTGTTTTCTGAAGTTAATTTCTGTTTATTCATGTGTTTATCTTAAATAGAAATCAGTAAGTATTACAATCATTATATTTAATTTTTCTCTATAATACCAGTAAATTGGTGGGTGTAACCATTTGTAAATACATAAATAGCATCACCTTTAAATAAATCAAATTTCTGATGGGTATAAGATTCTAATTATTAAAATTGTAAGATGTATTTAAAATTTCATTAACTCTTCATATAGTTCTTTAACAGGAAGTCCCATCACGTTATAAAAACTACCTTCTATTTTATCGATACCAATATATCCCAGCCAGTCTTGTACTCCATAACCACCAGCTTTATCATAAGGACTGTAGTTTGTAAGGTAATATTCTATTTCTTCAGACTTTAATTTTTTAAAATATACTTTACTTACATCATAAAAAGTTGTTTGTTTGTTTCCACTTTTTAAGCAGATTGCAGTAAATACTTCATGCATTTTACCGCTTAGTGTTTCCAGCATTTTTTTGCCTTCTACAAAATTGGCAGGTTTATTAAATACTTTACCTTCACACCAAACAATTGTATCTGCTGTTATTAAGATTTCATCATCTTTTAAATCTTCAGGATAAGCATCTGCTTTTTTTTCGGCAAGGTATAAGCAAATCTCTTCTGCTTGTAAATCATCAGGAAATGATTCGTCGGCATTGATGGGTTTGTTTAAAAAAGCAAAGCCTAAACTTTTTAATAATTCCTGGCGACGAGGTGAATTTGAACCCAAAATAATTTGGTAAGGAAATTTTTTAATATGTTGTCCTACAGTATTCATAATCGATTTTATTTTTTATAATACACTTGTTGTATTAAGAAACAGTTATTCGTATAAGTATTTTATAATTATTGTAAAGGCAATGCCAAATAGCATGGTAAATTTAAGCAATAAGCTTGCCATCTTAAAATCTTTACTTGTTTTAGCTTTTATAGTTTGAATTAATAAAATTGTTAAAGGTAAAATTACCAAACCAATAATATAGGATACAGCTATAAACTGCGATTCTTTATAAAATTTCAAACAAGCTAAAAGCAATAATCCAATAGTGATTACAATTACAAAAAATGTAACTACTTTGCTTGTAATAATACCCCAAATAATCGGCATCGTTTTACATCCAGTTTGAATATCGCCTTTGTAATCTTCCATGTCTTTAATTACTTCTCTAGCAAAAGACGTTAAGAAAGCAAAGGTTGAATACCCTATCACTATAATAACAAGAGTCTTTAAAAAATCACCAATTAAAAATGAACTTAATGAGTCAATGCCTCCAGAAAAATAGTACTCATATACCATTGGCATTAATGGAATAGTAGCGGTTAAAATCGAAACAACAATATTGCCTACTAGTAATTGTTTTTTAAAATGAGTAGAATAAAACCATAACAATAAAATACTTAACAATTGAAATATTAATAATTTTAAACTATGACATTTTACAGCTAAGTATAAACCTAAAATAATAGCAACACCATTAAATATAATGTGTAATATCATGGCCCAACGGCGTTTTATAACTACATCAATAACTACAGTTTCAGGGCGATTAATTTTATCTGTTTTTACATCAAAATAATCATTAATGATATATCCAGCTGCCGCTATTAATAAAGTACTTAATAAAGAGATCGTAAATAATACAGGTGTGAATTTTGAGAAATCATTTATAGGCGCAAAAACTAAGTATTTTATACACCATTGGGTGATAATGATAATTAGCAGATTCTCAATACGAATCAATTTTAAAAAAGCTATGATTGGATTTTTAAGCACGTTTAACAAATAAGATAGAAAGTTAGCGAATTATCTTCTAATTTTATGAAAAATAAATATGAGAAATTTAAGTAACGATTTTTGGAATAATAGATATAAAACCAATGATTTTGGGTGGGATATTGGAGATGTGTCTGAACCTCTTAAAAAATATATAGAGCAAGTTGATAATAAAGAATTAAAAATTTTAATTCCTGGAGCTGGTAATGCCTATGAAGCAGAGTTTTTGTTTAAACTTGGGTTTAAAAATGTATATGTTCTTGATTTTGCAGAAGCTCCATTAAAAAATATAAAAAAAAGATTACCTGAATTTCCAAATCATCAATTGATACAACAAGATTTTTTTGCGCATAAAGGCCAATATGATTTAATTATTGAGCAAACTTTTTTTTGCGCTATTGATCCAATACTTCGTTCAAAATATGTACAACAAATGCACGAATTATTAGCACCTAATGGTAAGTTAGTTGGCTTAATGTTTAATGATGCTTTAAATGCTGATAAGCCACCTTTTGGAGGAGATAAGGAAGAATATCAAAAATTATTTGAAGATACTTTTGATATAAAAAAGATGGAGCCTTGTTATAATTCGATTAAGCCAAGAGAGGGTCGAGAATTATTTGTAATGATACAGCATAAAGCCTAGTAAAAGCTTGATTTTTTTTAGTAATTTTGATTATAGCTATAATTAAGTGAATACAGACAAACGCATATTTGATGAAAAACAATACATGGGGCATAATCGTTTGAGTATTATTTGGCGAACGGTTATTGCCTTATTTTGCTTTGTAGGTTATTATTGGAGCGAAAACCCAAAACCTGTGCAAGTGGCTATTTTTAAAATAGGGCATTATCCTGCATTAGATATTCCCAATTCTGGTAAAATTTTCTTTTTATTGGGTTTATTAATTATGATGTTTTCGGCAATGCTTACTTATATTTTGCATACACACACACAAGTATATTCAAGTTACATTATTATTGATGGTTTTTGGACAGCACGAAGAGTGAAAATAAATTTAGATACCATTACTAATATCAGAAAAAGCCGTTATAAAAAACATATTTTCAGAAGAGCCGTTTACAATTTACATAGTAGAGGCGTGATTCGTTTTTTTACTAGCGGGAATGAATTTGTGGAGATAAAAGATAGTAGTGGGTTTACTTATCGTATTGGTACTCAAAAGGCTACTGAATTATATCAAGTGCTTAAAAAGCAATTGAGAGAAATTCATAAAGTAAATCTTAATTAAAAATTATCATACCACTGTCTTTGACGAGGTATTTTAATGTCGCTTAACATGCTAGTTTTTAAATTAATGGTTAAGCTATAACTCTTTCTAAATCCAAATGGCACCCAATCAATCCTAGCTTCCCAGCAGCGTAAATCTCTCTTTACATTAATACTAGTATAACTTAAGTTTTTGTTTGTAAAGTCGTAACCACTAGTTAAACCCAATTTCCAAAATTTTGTAACGCTTACATCACCGCTAAAATTTAAGGTTTGAGTATCTTTTAATTTTTCTAAAATCTTATTGTAAGTGATATTGTAATAGATGTTTAAAGTCCATGGTAATCTTTCTTGAGTTTGGGCTGTATTAGTATTGGTAGCACCTTGTTCAGCTCCATTAGTTAAATCAGGTGTTTTTGCTCTTGATGCAAGTGAATTCGAACTAAAAGCGGCGTTAATAATAATGTTTCCAGTTTTAAAATCGGCAATCCTTCCATTTTCGTTTAGTAAAAATTCTTTGGTTCTGTAAGTACTGCTTGTATTGGTTAATGTATTCGTAATAACAGTAGAGTAGTATGGATCAAATGTAGAACCAAATACCAAATCAAAGTATTTCCAAATTTTGGTTCTTCCTGTCATGGAAACTAAACTCATATTAAAACTATCGGCTGCAAAATTATAGGCACCAGCAAAACTTAAGTTTTGCAACAGCGAAACTTTGTTATATACAAATCCAGTGTCTGTTTTCTTTCTTATTTTGGCTTCCAAGTTATTGTTTAAGTTCACGCCTAAGCTATTTTGAGTTCCTTGTGCAGGACCGCTAAATAAAGTGTTTTCAAAAACGGAGTATTTTGTATTTATACGGTTTGTTGTATCGCTAATCACATCTTTCCAAAATCCGTATTGTTCTTCTCCAAAATCAGGACGGTAGGTATATGCTAAACTAGGAATTAATAAATGACGTATTTGTTTTAAGCGCTTACCTTTAAACATATAATCCATAAAAACTTTAGTTGTTAATGCTGTATTAAAGTTTGCATCATAACCTGTTTTAAAATTTTTATCGGTTGTTTTTACAATTCTGTTAGTGGATTCGTCTAATGTTTTTCGTGTGGTTTTGGTGTACATTACTGCGCTTAAATTTAAAGCTGGAGTTAATGTAAAGTATTTAAAAACTGTAATATTAGTAGAGATTGGCAAGGTATGTCTAAATCCATATTTTAAACTATCACCCACATCCCCTTTAAAAATAGTAGAATCGACACCCGATAATGTATTTCTAGCTTCTAATAAATAACTAATTCCAATTTTATCAATAGGGTTTTGCTTGCCGCGGTTTTCATTTTTAAATGGATAAAAACGATTAACGTTAAAGGTCACCTCTGGGAAAGAGATATTCATTAACTTGGTTTGAGTATTTTGATCATGTCTGGCATTAATTCCTAAAGTTCCTATTTTGAAAGTTTTAGAAAAATTAATATTAGATTGAAAGGTATTAGTTAAGTATTGCCCCGTATTTAATGCATTGTATTTATTGTATTTTGAGGTTCTAATACTAACATCACTGCTAAAACGAATTGTTGGATTGTTTTTTTGATCTTGAATATGTCGCCAATTAATAGTGAAATCTTTTTGTTTTGAATATGAACTTGGAATCTCTTTTTCCCCATTTCTAAATTCAGAATAACCTAATGATAAGGTTCCACTGTATTTGTAATTCACTTTATAATTATTTAAGGTTCTTAAGCCCCAACTTCCATTACTGTATATATCACCACGAATAGTCATATCCGTTTGTTCGTTAATTCCCCAATAAAATCCACCATCTTTTAGATAAAATCCTAAAGCTTCACTATTGCCATAAAAAGGAATTAAAATACCTGAATGGCGTTTTTTAGTGTTTGGAAAAAAACCGAAAGGTAAGCCTAATGGAGTAGGAACGCCACCAATTTCCAAGTACATCGGCCCAGTTACAATTTTGTCATCAGGTATTATTTTAGCTTTTTTGGCTTTAAAAATGGTCCTAGAATCTTCATATTCGCAGGGGATACATTTCAAATTTTTCATGTAAACCACATTATTACTGTCTTTTTTCACTTCACTGCCTAGTAATAATAAGTCGCCCTCTTTGGTTAAAATATCATATATCTTACCTTTTTTGGTTTTAAGATTATAAATCATTTTACGACATGTAATCTCTTGAGCGCCATCTTTAAATACAGGAGTGCCACTATTTTTTCCTAAACTATCTGTTTTACCATAAGCAGTAATGGTGTTTTTTTCGTTGTCAATCTCAATAAACTCAGATTTTAGGTTCATGTCTTCATATTGCACAAAGCCATCGCCAAATAAATAGATTTTATTGCCCTTTGTTTCGTATCTTATAGAATCTCTGGCATTATAAACGATACGGTGTTCAAGTGGTTCTGAGTCTTCTTCGGAATTCAAAGTGTCAACCGTAACTTGAGGACTTGTTGGAGTATTAACAGGAATGTTTTTTTGGTTTAGATCCGTTTGAGCCAAAAATGGAGTCGTACTTATTAACAATAATAAGAGTAAAAAAAAGATATGTTTAACAGTATTAATAACGACTCGGGACTAAATTTACCTAAACTTACAAAGCTAACAATTACTCGTTTAATTGGTAGTTATTTTTTACAGATATGATGATAAAAAAATATAATATTTTACGTAAAATATTACTGATTCCAGTACTTATAGTTTCTATATTTTCTTCATTTCATATACGTAAAGATGAGCCTAAACGTAAGGTTAAAATTATAGTCATTGACCCTGGACATGGGGGAAAAGACCCTGGTTGTAATGGAGTTAGCAGTAAAGAAAAGGAAGTAGCGTTGGCAGTTGCTTTAAAGTTTGGAAAATTGATAGAGGAACATATAAAAGATGTTAAAGTTATTTTTACCCGAAAAACGGATGTTTTTGTTGAATTAGAGGATAGAGCTAAAATAGCCAACGAAAATAATGCCGACTTATTCATTTCAATACATTGCAATGCTGCCGGTAAGCCAGTGATGATAAAAGATAAAAAAACTGGTAAAATGCGCCCAAAGACCTTTAAAAATTCTCGAGGCAAATTAGTGGTTGTAGAAACCACAAATCCAGAGCCTTATGGTTCAGAGACTTATGTGATGGGCTTGAAAAACGAAGAAGGGAAAATGAAAGTGGCTCAGCGAGAAAACTCTGCCATGTTATTGGAAGATAATTATGAAACAAAATATCAAGGATTTGATCCAAATAGCGAAGAAAGTTATATCATCATGAGTAATTATACCTCAAGTTATGTGATTCAGAGTGCCGGTTTGGCTATGAAAATTCAAGAACAGTATTCAAAAAAAGCAGGTAGGGTTGATAAAGGG
>JBEIPP010000242.1:0-3586 GCA_040376995.1 Flavobacteriales bacterium | reverse complement strand
CTAATGGATTTGATTTCCAAGCAAACTATACTGTGCTATCGTATGAGATAACAGGTAAAGCTAGAGGTAAATTAGCTCAAGAGCCAGGTAATGGTAATAATTTAAGTGCAGCTGCCGCAGCTATTTTAAAAGGAGCTGATGTTAATACAAAAGTATATATTGATGCTAAAGTAAAAGGACCAGATGGTAAAATTACTACTGCAACTGTAAGTATCAAAGTTCTTAAATAATTAAATTGATTGATATAATTTTAAAATCTAATAGTATGATAAATTTCAAAAATATGTTGTTTTTAGCTGTGTTTTTTTTAACAGCTTTAAATGTAAAGGCACAGCCTGGAGTATTTCAACCTGGAGATTACCGAGATGGAATTTATGATAAGGAGAATTCTAATAACAGAAGATTTATTCCTTATACTCACCTTCGTGAAGGAGATGTAAACTGGGAAAAACGTGTTTGGAGAAAACTAGACATGCGCGAAAAACAAAATCAGCAATTATATTATCCTACTGAAGCTGTAACAAGTAGAATATCTTTAATACAATTGGTTTTAAAGTATATTTTAAACGGACAAATTATTGCCTTTGTTGATGAAGAATTTCTTCAACCGTATGAGTTGTCTGCTATTAGAAATAAAATTGTAATTCAAGGAGATACAGTTGATGTTGAGGAATTTATGCCAGATGGAAGTTCTGTAATGGTAAGAAAACCAGGTCTTATAGACTCAACATGGATTTTTGGTAACTTTACATCTTTAGATTTAAAAGAAGATTGGTTTTTCGATAAACAAAAATCGGTTTTAGAAGTTAGAATTTTAGCAATGGGTTTTAATGCTTTAAAGCCAGGAAAAGAAGATATTGGTGAGTTTAATATGTTTTATACATATTTTCCTGCATGTCGTCCTTTCTTTGCTAAGCACGAAGTATTTAACGCTAAAAATGATGCTGAACGTAGAACATTTGAAGATATTTTTTGGAAAAGACAATTCTCATCTGTTGCTACTAAAGAAACAAATGTTTACGACAGATCTATTGACCGTTACTCAAAAGGTATTGATGCTTTATTAGAATCTGATCGTATTAAAAACGACATCTTTAGATGGGAACATGATTTATGGCATTTCTAATTTGATTTGAAATTTAAACAAAAACCTTTCGTTAGCTGGCGGAAGGTTTTTTTATGATGTAAACTGTCTATTTTATTTTAATCCAAATAAACTTCCACCTTTTTCAAATAGTTTATCCACTCGTTTTTCAATTTCAGGTGTTTTTTCTAATACAGGTGCATGATGTGGTTTTATTCGAGCATCAATAATCACATTGTCGCAACCAAAATGCTTGTATTCTGTAAATGAATTAATGCCATAAACATCATGGCTTGGATTAGAACGTGTAAATGTTACCCATAACCAGTTTTTAAGAGTTGCTGCTGTAAAACTTGAATCATCAACAATCACAATCATTGGGAAGCCGTTTAAATCAATATTTTGTTGTTTAATTTCTTCATTGAAATTGATAAACTCTTGCTTCGCTTTTTCGTAAGATTCAAATTCACTACCTTGTAAAACTAATACTCCTGGAAAAGCAATTTGAGGATTTTTAAAAGTAGTTAATTCCTGTAGCTGATGATTAGCAGAAGTAGATAGCTCACGAATTTTATCACCGTAAGCGGCTACAACTAATTTACTTCCACTATTTAATCCTGTTCCACTATAATCTAATGTATCAATACTTGTATTAGTTTGAAAATGTAAATCACGTTTCAAATTAATGCGTTCTAACATATATTGATAAAACTCGGCTTCGTTGTGAGTAGAGATAGTATTGGTTTCATCGGATGTAATAAATAAATACTTAGCTAAACTCAATTGACCTTTTCCTAAAATATGGTTTGCAATTGTTAATAATTCAGCAGGTTGTTTAGTTTGATTATAAGGCGTATAACGCTCACTCCCTATAGCTAACAATAAAGGATGAACACCAGCTGCATCAACAGCGTGTACTTCTTTTACTCCAGGTAATTCGTGTTTAATGGCATTACCTGTGAGTTCATGAATAATTTGCCCGAAGCTTGTATCTTCCTGCGGTGGACGACCAACAACGGTAAATGGCCATATAGCACCTTCTTTATGATATACCTTATGAACTTTCATTAAAGGAAAATCATGTTTTAAGCTATAATATCCTAAATGATCTCCAAAAGGTCCTTCGGCTTTGTTTTCGTTTGGATATACTTCTCCAGTTATTACAAAGTCAGCATCTGTGCTTACACAAAACCCATCTTGATACGTATATCTAAATCTTCTATTTCCTAAAGCGCCTGCAAATGTCATTTCGCTTAAGCCTTCGGGTAAAGGCATTACAGCGGCCACCGAATGACTTGGTGGACCACCAATAAAAATAGATACTTTTAAAGGCTTGCCTAATTTATTTGCTTTACTTTGATGAACACCAATACCACGATGTAATTGATAATGCAATCCAATTTCTTTATTTAAAATATAATCATTTCCATTTAATTGAATACGATACATCCCTAAATTGGCATTCATAATTCCTGGCTTATCAATATCCTCGCTGTATACTTGAGGTAAAGTTACAAAAGCGCCACCATCCATTGGCCAATGTTTAATCAATGGAATTTTATCAATAGTCGTTTCTTTAAATAATACTGGTTTTGATAATGGATTTTTTAATGGTAAGGCAGATAAAGCCGTTAAAGAAACGTTCGCGTATTTAAAAGGATTTTTAAGAGCTTTTACGGGATTGTTTTTTATTTCAATTAGGGTTTGAATTTTTTCAAGCGTATCTCTAAAAATAAATTTACTTCTATCTAAAGTCCCAAAAATATTGGATGCACATTTGAATTCGGTTCCTTTTACATTTTCAAATAATAAAGCAGGACCGCCCATTTCGTGTACACGTAAATGAATAGATGCCATTTCTAAATTTGGATCTACTTCTTCTTTGATTCTAATTAGATGTTTGTTTTTTTCTAAATCATCTAAACAGGCTTTTAAACTCTTATATCCCATATATTTTAAACAGTCTAAAGATAAAGAGGTTTAGGTTAATAACCGTTTATTAAAAATAATCTTTATGCACATACTAAAAACATATTTTTTTCGTAACTTGTATATAATATATTACCATGCAAAATTCAATCATAGAAATAAAAAAGCCTTGTTTTGTAAATTTGGATTCAGTCATTGCTGATGAAAAAGGTAAATGGTGTTCTGTTTGCCAAACATCAGTAATTGATTTTACCAATAAATCTCCCGAAGAAATTGCGGCTTACTTGCAGAATAATAGTGCGAAAAGTAACTGCGGCACTTTTAATAGTTGGGATGTAAAAACGAATAGTAAAACAGATCAACTTATTTCGTATTTACAAAGTAAGAAACTGAAATTTTTAGCAGTATTTGTTATTGGAGTATTAATTTTAACAGGTTGTAGAGTTAGAACAAAAGGTGTTGTGTCGCACGGACAAAATCCAAGAATATTAAATGAGGCTTCACAGTCAATTGAAAACGTTAAATAAATGAAATCATCTCTTCAGTTTGAAATAAAGGAACCTTGTGCACAGG
>JBEIPP010000172.1:0-6622 GCA_040376995.1 Flavobacteriales bacterium | reverse complement strand
ACTTTTGCCCGAACGAAATTGCTCAATGGTCTTTTTCTTTAATGCTTCATAATCGAAGCTGTCTTTTTTATTTTCCATTTCTTAAACCGTGTGTTAAAGTTCTGTTTTTTTTGAACTTGACACAGTTTAATTTACATCCTCTACTTATACAATTCCACTCTCGTCTCAATATCTGATTTCACAATGAATTTCTTTTCTATGGTATAAATAGACCCTTTTAAAGATTTGGCTCTCCATTCAATTCTATAGTTCCCAGGTTGCAAATAATAAGTTTGTGAGGTTGTATAGTTTAAATTACAAATCCATTCTAGCTTTTTACTGTCTTTATAAAGACTTCCATCGCCATTATCTAAAGTCTTAATTGTTAACATTCCAGCATTTGGTAATTCAATTAGTTTGGTTTGAGATTGCTCAACTTTTACTCCGTAAATATATGTGCGAGGTAAAGTCAAAATTTCCAAATCATAACTTCCAGTAATATACTTCTCAGTGGTATTCATTTGCTGAACATTTAATGTTTGCATATTACCACTAGCTTTTCTTACAATACTTTTTATTTTTTCGTTAAAATTATAAACCCCCATTGGTCTTCGTAACTCTATAAATCCTTGAGGTGCATCAATTGGAATTATCGTGTGTTTACCTTGTGTTAATTTCACCCCCTTACTTTCAGTTGGTGGAATAGTATGCGCAACAACCTTATATGTTGGAAAATCATCCAAGTATAACGTATCAGGATTACCTTTTTGATTTAAGGTATGCATATAATTATAAACATAACTTCCTGTTGTTGTATTATAAAATGTCATGTTCACATTTGTTTCACTAGGAAAAGATTTAGAATCTAACAAATTAACCTGTGAGGATGTTTTATTTAATTTTTGTTTAGAAATGATCGAACTAATGTCTTTTACCAAATTAGAATTATCAAAATCATAATAATCTCCCACACATTCAAAAGTCTTTATTTGTTCAACTGATAATCCAATACCAATAATAAAAGGTTTAAACACAATTCCTTTTTCCATTAATTTCATTCGAGCTTTGCAAGGATCTCCTTCACACTCCTCTATTCCATCGGTAATTAAAATAATCATATTCACCGCCTTTGTATCTGGAAAATCATTAGCAGATTCGGTTAAAGAATGTTCAATTGGAGTTATTCCTGTAGGATTAGCTTCGGCTACTTTTGATTTAATTAACGCAATGTTATTTTTACTAAATGGAACTATCAATTTAGAATCCTTACAATCTCCTGGAGGATACTTTACAGTATGCCCATACATACGCAAAGCAAACTGTATATTCTTTTGTTTATTTAAACTGTCTAAAAACTTATATAACAATTCTTTAGCTCCTTGAATACGAGTTGTTTTATTGTGCTGCGCCTTCATACTCTTACTGGCATCAAACACAAATAACACTCTAGTTAAAGTAGGTTCAGTTTTTTTTACTTGAGCCTTTATTGAATAAGCTCCTAAAAAAAATAAGGTAAATGTTATAACTTGGAAAAATTTCATCTATAATATAATTCCAAAATTAAACGAGTTTACAGTTATAAATGAGAATAAAATAGAAACTTATTAAAAATGAAATGCTAAGAAACCAAAGTTTATCTATAAATGTTTAAATGTCCCTTTAATTGTATATACTCTCCTCGAGCATTTTTGTATTCAATTAAATATACATACACATCATCTGTAGCTGCATCGCCAGTCCAACCTTCAACATCACTATGGGTTTCAAATATTTTAGCTCCATATCTGTTAAAAACCATGACTTTATAATCTGTTTTCTCTACATATTGAGCCATTGGTAACCAAATATTATTAATTCCTTTAGGAGCAAAGGCATTAGGCACAAAAATATTTACTTCTATATAAGCATCCGCTGGATTTGATTTTGCTGCATCTTTAAAACCTAATGTATTCCCAATACCTTCAACAGCCTCAACATAATAAGAAAATTTCCCCTGAGAGCCAACAAAATCTTGCACATTATCGTTGTAAGACCAAGTTCCTACTGGAACATTATTAATTGGTGTAGGGTCAAATATTCCATTCACTGATCGGTAAATATTAAATGATTCTACTCCACCTAACCAAGTTGTATAATCATCCCAAGTCAATATATTATTAAACAAGCTTTCTTTATCATGATATACTTTTAAAATAATATTTTTAGAAATATTACTTACAACACCTGGATTTTCACACTCATCAGCTACTTCTACTTTGTAGTAATATATCTTTTCGGTTGATTTAACATCCTTATCTGTATAAGTATAAGGAGAAGCCGTTGATGTAACATAAGCTATTTTACTAAAACTAATTCCATCCTCTGATTTATAAATTACACACCCTTTAAATGTTTTTGTGGTATCAACCGAATAGGTTACTTCTATATGTTTACTATTTGTATTTACACTTACTGAATTTATATATACAAAAGTTGGAGCAGGTAATCCTGTTGCTGTAAAACATTGGATATTTGAGCTAGCACTAATAGATAAATCCGTATTTATAACCCTTACATAATAACAATATACATCACCTGGCACTAAACCTGAATGACTAAAACTTGTAGTTGTTGAAGTACCAATAAGATTATACATACCTCCATTTATAGAACAATAAACATCATATTTTAAAACTGCTTTCGCCAAATTTGAATATGGAGTCCACGTTAAATTAGCTGTTCTCGAACATAAATCATATGATGGAGCCGTTATAAAAATAGAATTATGTGTTTGACTTGGGATATTAAAATTACCGCAACTATCAACCGCAGCAATACAATACCCTTCCGAAGACGCGCCTGCTGTTGATGCTGTATAAGTAAACGAAGTATTGTTAACCCCACAAACTCTTCCTATTTCTGTTAAAAATCCACCATTAAATGAATAGATAACATAACAATCGATATCCTGAGATAAAGAAGATTGCCAACCAAGCACTGCCTTACCTGAAGCATTAACTGAAACTGAATCTAATTCAATAGCATACGGTGCTTGCTTATTTTTACAAGTATCTCCTTTAATGTTAGATTTTGAAATACATCCTAATGCATCAGATATTTCAACCTTGTAATTATAAAAAATCTTACACTTATAAATAGTGTCTTTATAACTTAAATTACTACTTGTATATATAGGCGTCCAAACACCAACAGGTGCTTCTCTTGAAACAGTGTATGAAACAGAGGCTGTTGGAAGCAACGGCACTCGCATTGGATTCCAATTTAAACTGGAAATACCATTAACTGAACTCCCCAACAGGTTTACAAACAATGTTTTCAAAGTATCAGAGGGAGCAGAAATATTAGTTCCACTACTCACTGTGGTTACATAATAATACTGAGATTGGTTTCCAACTGGTGTTGGAGTATGCGTAAACGATGTTTGTGTGTATGTATTAACTACGCCTATTAAATTAAATATTATTCCTGTAGTTGATGTCCAAATTTGATATTGACTAAAAATACCTGTAGGATCTGGAGGAACAAGCCAAGTTAAAACAGCTGTTGTGGGGGTTGCCACAGAAACACACCTCAAATCAGGAGCTACTAACTGACCATTTATTCTTGTAAAAAAAAATAAATTAAAAGTTAACAATAAGTATAATGCTGTTTTTTTCAATTAAATACTTGCTTTCAAACTACAAAGAAACGAAAATCTAACCGTTTTAGTATGGAAAAAACCATAAAACTATTAAACCCAGATTACGCATTAGAAAATCTATTACGAGCTAAAACCTCTTCAAAACAGAACGCTTTGCCACTTTTTCTCCTTCATCATAGTGGTTACTATGCTTCAGTCAAAAAAGTGTCTGTTTTATTAAGCTTTCAACTCTCATTACGATTCCTAATGCATAATCTGGGTTAAAAAAACCTTTTAAAAGAGCAAGTCTTAAAAAAAAGATATTTTTGTAAAATAAATTTAATTTTATGCTACAAGCTTATATAATAAATGGAGTAAGAACAGCCATCGGAAATTTTGGAGGCACATTATCAACTGTACGCACAGATGATTTAGCCACTTTAGTTTTGAAAGAGTTAATGAAAAAAAACCCTTCGGTTGATTTTAGCAAAGTTGTAGATGTAATTATGGGCTGTGCTAACCAAGCCGGAGAAGACAATCGTAACGTAGCTCGAATGGCTTCGTTAATGGCAGGTTTACCAATTACAGTTCCTGGTCAAACCGTTAATCGTTTATGTGCATCTGGGTTAAGTGCCACAGTTGATGCCGCAAGATATATTCAATTAGGCGAAGCGGATTTAATGATTTCGAGCGGTGTAGAAAATATGACTCGTGGGCCTTTAGTAATGAGTAAAGCAAGTTCAGCTTTTGGACGCGATCAACAATTATTTGATAGTAGTTTTGGATGGCGTTTTATTAATCCAAAATTAAAAGAACAATATGGAGTAGATGCTATGGGCGAAACTGCTGAAAACGTAGCAGAATTGCATAAAATTAGCCGCGAAGACCAAGATACCTTTGCACTATGGAGTCAACAAAAAGCTGCTAAAGCAATAGCTACTGGAAGATTTGAAAAAGAAATTGTACCGGTTGAAATTCCTCAAAAAAAGGGAGATACTTTAATTTTTAAAACAGATGAATTTGCTAAAGTAAATACAACTATAGAAAGCTTGCAAAAATTAAAACCATCTTTCCGAAAAGAAGGAACGGTTACGGCAGGCAACGCTTCTGGATTAAATGATGGAGCTGTTGCCATTTTATTAGCAAGTGAAAATGCTATAAAATCATATAATTTAAAACCATTAGCCCGCATTGTGAGTAGCGCTGTAGTTGGGATTGAACCACGTATTATGGGCTTAGGCCCTGTTGAAGCAGCCAACCAAGCTTTAAAAAAAGCAGGTTTAACTTGGAACGATATTGATATTATTGAATTAAATGAAGCATTTGCAGCTCAAGCATTAGGCTGTACTCGTCAGTGGAAATTAGATGACAAAGATCCTCGCATCAATCCAAATGGTGGTGCTATTGCTTTAGGACATCCATTAGGAATGAGTGGTGCTCGTATTATTAATTCAGCGGCTATTGAATTAAATCTTCAAAACAAAAAATATGCATTAGCTACTATGTGCATTGGTGTTGGACAAGGTTATGCCGCTATTATTGAGAAAGCTTAAATTAAATGATGATTTTAGAAGTTAGATTTGCTAATACTTCATAAATCTTAAATCAAAAATCTTAAATGGTATACTTAGATTATAACTCCACAACACCAGTTGATGAAAGAGTGTTAGATGAAATGCTACCCTTTTTTACTGAACATTTTGGCAATGCCTCCAGCAATACTCATCCATTAGGCTGGTATGCGCAAGGCGCAATTGATAAAGCACGGCAACAAGTTGCTAATTTTATTGGCGCAGAAGCCTCTGAAATAGTATTTACATCAGGAGCAACAGAGTCCGTTAATGTAGCCTTGAAAGGAGTTTTTGAAGCATATCAAACGAAAGGAAATCATATTATTACTTGCAAAACAGAGCATAAAGCTATTTTAGATACTTGTGCCTATTTAGAAGAAAAAGGCGCCGTTATTACTTATTTAAATGTTGACCGTGAAGGACGAATAGATTTAGATGAACTAAAAGAAAGTTTTACTGATAAAACCATTTTAGTGGTTATTATGGCTGCTAATAATGAAACTGGCGTTTTACAAGATTTAGAAAAAATTTCAGAAATCACTCATCAACACGATGCTATCTTTTTTAGTGATACCTCGCAAATGGCTGGAAAATTGCCTATTGATGTGAATGAAATGGGATTAGATTTATGTTGCATTTCGGCACATAAGCTTTATGGCCCAAAAGGCGTTGGTGCATTATATGTTCGTCGTAAAAACCCTAGAGTTAACTTAATACCTTTATTTCATGGAGGAGGGCATGAAAATGGTAAACGAAGTGGCACATTAAATGTTTCTGGTATAGTTGGTTTAGGAAAAGCCTGCGAAATTGCTCAAACTGAATTTTGGGATGATAATATGCATATTTCAAAAGTAAGAGGATTTTTAGAGCATCAGCTACTTGAAATACCAAATTTAAGGATCAATGGTTCAACAAGATATAGACTTTACAACACTTCAAATATTTACTTTCCATTGTTAAAAGATGGAGACTCTGTATTTTCTAAAATCAAAAGTAAATATGCTGTATCATTAGGATCTGCTTGTACTTCAACTAGCACAAACCCATCTCATGTTTTATTAGCTATGGGATTAGAAAAAGAAGAAGTTGATAACTCTATTCGCTTTTCATTTGGTAAAAAAAGCCAAAAAGAAGAAATGGAAAAATTAGCTGAAGTAATCTTATCGCTCTATAAGTAACTTTCCTCTCAGGAATAAGCTTTTACATCCTCTAAAACGAATTACAAGCTATAAATTGTTCATTATTAACATTTTAAGAATATTGACTTTTGAATTTTTAAAGCTTATCTTTGGCAAACTAACAATAAAACAAACACTAAATGAGTACCCAATCAATCAGATTTAACAATGCGAATCGTTCTTTTTATTTAACTGCAAAAAAACGTATTGACGAATATTTCAAAGAAAAGAACCTTTCTCGTTATGGAAACGCCCAAATGGTTATTAAATCCATT
>JBEIPP010000034.1:0-24126 GCA_040376995.1 Flavobacteriales bacterium | reverse complement strand
GATTTAAGTGAAGATAATTTGCGATTAACAGATCTGGCTGCAATTTTTTCTTTAATAAGGCTAGCTACCCAAGCTCTAATTTGCTGATAGTTTATATCGGTAACACTAAAAACCTCCGCATTTGGCTTAATAAAGACTATAAACTGGCTAATATCGTTTTTGTAGGACGTTATAGTATGGGAAGAATACTTTTTCTCATAAGTCAAGTAATCAAAGAAAGAGTCTATCTGCTTATTGAACATAAAAAACCTAAAATTATTACGAATTTACTTTAAAATATCGCAATAACCTTAGGTTATAATATAATTTTTGTGAAAAAGAGGAACTAACTATTCTGCAGCTAAACCTAATTGCATTTTTTGCTTGTAAACAGCTTTAATGCGAGTTTGTCTGTTTGTGATAGATGGTTTTTCGAAATTTTTACGTGTACGTAATTGTTTTACAACACCTGTTTTTTCAAATTTCTTTTTGAACTTTTTTAAAGCTTTTTCAATGCTTTCACCTTCTTTTACTGCTACTATTAACATTATATAAGTTTATTAATTTTTAAATTGGGTTGCAAATATATAGGCTATTTCGCTAAAATCCAAATTTTATTAGCATTTAATTGTTTATTTTTAGCAGTAAATTTTTAAAAATGAAAGTAATAAGAATTTTCCTGCTATTTTTTGCCTTTATTGTGATTTCTTGTAAGAAAGATTATACCTGCGTGTGTACAAATTCCAATGGCTTCTATACAGCTGGAACAGTTGATGCTACTAAAAGCAATGCAAAAAAATATTGTAAAGATCTTTCAGCAGGCAAAACTACTTGTAAACTAAAAGATTAAATTACTAATCTAAAATTAGCTTAGTAATTTCATCACTATTTAAGCCTTTTACATTAAATTGGTTTGTATAATCTAAAGTAATCATATTAGATTTTTTGTTTTCTAAAATAGCGCTAGGCTTTGTTACCTGCATTGTATTATTGTTAGAAAATCTAATAATATAGTTTGGTCCATTTTTATATTGATACCCGTTTAATGCATTATTACTTGAACTAGATAGTAAATAATTAGTATTAATATTTTTAAATAGCACTGTATTATATTCTGATCTTAAACTATCAAATGGGATATTGTTATAACGCACTAAAATATCTTGCATCGTACCATTATGAAGATAACAATCAATGTTTTTTGCGCCTAAACCACTTTTTAATAAAGCCATACCTAAATCGTTGGTTGTTTCTAAAGAATATCTATCAGAATACTGACTGGCGTATATTTTTACGTACAATTTCCAAGCTTTAAAATCCATTGGTTTTTCGGTTTTATTTTGCCATTTTTTACAATAAACATAAGCTAATTCATCTTTGTTTTTATTATTCTTGCCTTTGTAATTAATATCATTAAAATTAGAATATTGAAAGCGAGTTATTTTGTCAAATTTCCTTGCATCTCTTTTAATAAATCGAGCTACTTTTTGATTTAAATATTTTGCTGATTTTTTTTGAACTTCAATTGATTTGTCGTTACTTACAGTAATAATTTGTGCCGATAAAACTTGAAATTCTTTTTCTGTTTTAATTTCTAAATTAATTACATCATTATCATAAGTTGTTCTTACATCCCAACATAATAATTTTCTATTGAACACTTTTTTAAATTCATCTTTAGTTAAATTACCCGTATATAAATAATTTTTTCCAATAATAGCATGAACGTAAGACGGTATAAATATGTGGCCTTTAGCCGGAACTATTGTAAAAATAATCTGTTTGTCTTTTGTTAACCTACTATATTTTACTCTAAATAATGCTTTCGCCTTTAATGTTTTTTTCTTGTAACTATATTCTTTTACATAATTAGTGTCATTATTTTTTTTGTATTTATTAATTTCAAAATTGTCTTTACGATAGGTGTATAAATATTCTTTACTATAAAAACGATTATTAAATCGTGTTGTATCTGTAACACTTTTGCTGCTAGATCTTATATAAGAAAAATATTCTTTAACAGCCCTTGTTCCATTTGAAGAAGAAGATGCTGAAGAAGATGCTGAAACAGTATTAATAGTATTAGCGAGTGTTGCCCAACTGCCATCATTATTTAACGAGAAAAACTGAAAACTTTGAGAGGTATCTGTTAAAGCGAAATTTATTTTTATAGCTGTATCGCTATTTAAGGTTAAGGGTTTATTTTCCGCATCAAATGCATTTAATTCATACATGCCGCCACTTTTAAATAATTGTGTCTCTCCGTTTACTTTATTTGTCATTGGGATTCCAGAAAGCATAATCTCAACTGGATTTCTAAATTCACGATAAAATAAAGTTACTATTCCTGTATATGGACTACCATTTTGAGTTAAAAATGAATTTCGATCGACAGTTAATTTGGTCCCCGATTCATATGTGAAATTAGCTTTTTGCGAAGGATTAAAGCTAAAAGTTGTATCGTTGATCTTTATACCTGGAATAGGTTGATTAATACAATCCAATTTTGATTGATAACCAATAGATGTTGATTGGGATTGAGCTTTAGTTAAAGAACGGCTTGTTCTTACTCCAGTTGAGTTTGATTTATAAAAATCGCCAAAGTAAATCATTTCTATTGATTGAAGAGCGTCTTGATTTTTGATTTGGATGGATGTTGTATAATTTGCTTTATTAAATAGGGGAGTACTACCAATTTGTATCGATTTTATATAGGGTAGAAGATGAATGCTATCAGTGATAATTTCGGGATCATTTGTTTGGATGCATAATTCCTTTAATTTATTATCCTTAAGTAAAGGAAAAAGTGTGTTTTCATAAAACGTACTTTGCTTTAGAATGGCAATTTTTTCAAGGTTTTTAAAATTAGAAAAAGATGCGTCTAATGAAGAGAGATCACTATTTTCGAAAATGATGTAATTAAGATTTGTTAATGATTTGAGATTTTTCATTAACGAATCTAGACTGTAATTATGTTCATTAAAGCCAATCAATTTGATGGCTGTGATTGATTCGGGCGAATTTAAATTGACAGGTATTTTTTTTAAGGCTTTTGAATTGCCCTTTATTATTAAACAATTGTTTTTTACAGAAGGTATAACTTGACCAAGATTAAAATAGTGTAAATTTTGAGCAAAAGTGAATTTACTAATGCTTAGCAGGATGATTAATTTAAAGTATCTCATATTGTTGTGACGATTTTTTTGCAAATTGTTACATAAGTTGAGAATTTATTTAAACCAACTGCTATACATTAAATAATTATTGGCAATTCGATTGATTTCACCATTAATTAATTCTTCTGATATATCTTTTACTTTTTTTGCTGGTACACCTGCAAAAATACAACCACTTGGTACTTTTGTGCCTTCTGTTAAAACAGCTCCCGCAGCAATAATAGAGTTAGAACCAATTTCGCAATTATCCATCACAATTGCTCCCATTCCAATCAACACATTATCATGCACTAAACTACCATGTACGATAGCGTTATGCCCTACGGATACATTATTTCCTAAAATAGTTTTTGTTCCTGCCTGTCCGGCAGACAGGTTTTGATAAGTGCAATGAATAACTGCGCCATCTTGAATATTAACCTTGTTTCCTAAACGAATAGAGTTAACATCTCCGCGCACAACGGCATTAAACCAAAAGCTGCAATCGTCACCGCAAACAACATCTCCTACAATGGTTGCATTTGGGGCAACAAATGTGTTTTTTCCTAAACTAGGTTCAATTCCGTTTACGGGTAAGATAAAAGCCATACTATTTACTTTGTGGAAATTATTTTAGTTCTAATCTCTGTGATTTTAGCATCTAATTCTTTTAAAGCATCTAATGTAAATACTTTATCTGTTTTTGATTCGATGACTTTTTTTACTGATTTTAAATCGGTAAGAACATATTCAGCTTCGCTAGTCAATTTTGATACTTCTATTAGTTCAATTAAGTTAGTTAACGATTCATTTTGATTAAAGATTTCTTTAATCATAGCTTCATTTTTACTTTCCTTAGCTGTTTGGCAAGCAATATATAAACCTTCAACCCATGCCCCTGTTATTAATAATGATGAAGTTCCAGGACGGCCATTTTTTCTTAAGGTATTATCTGCACTTTTAAATGCTTGAGAAATAATATTTAATGTCGAATCTCGGTTTGTTTGATTAGCATTCATTCTATCTCCCATGTTTTCGTCAAACGAATTGCTTACTCCAATGTTTTTTGCAATAATATTAACACATTTAAAGAATAGCATTGACTCTTGCGTTTGGTTGTATATGCTTGCTACATTTAAATCAGCTCCATATACTCCTAAATTTAATGCTCTACTACTTTCTGAAAAATATTTACTTACGTCATCAGGATTACTTAAATACGTTACATTGTATTCTGTATTTGCCTGTTTAATAAGGTTAATAAGAATATCCCTTGAAGGAATTGTATTAAATACATTTTGTGCGGAAATTTTTTGAGAATCTAAGCCTACTGAAATAGCCTCATCATCAGAAGTGTCTACTTCTTCTGGTTTGTTTTCACTGCAAGCACTTAGAAAAAATAATACAGAACTAATCAATACAAATGATTTAATATTTAAAAACATATAAGGTAATTATTATTTAGGTAAAGATACTTTTTTATTAAAAAATATACATATTATTTTTTTAGTTACTTTTTTATACCATTTTTATAGGTAATTCTACTAATTTCCTTTCCTGTTTTGTCGTAAAAAATCCAATTACCATTAGCTACGCTTTGTTTTTTGCCTTTTCGTTTTTCACTAATTATTTTGTAGTTGCTTTCAGATTGAATTTTATTATTGGTGTAATAACTCACTGATTTTCCTGATAAATGACCGTCTTTGAAATTTTGTATTTTCATTATACCCCCAGTTTCGTAGTAATAGGTCCAAGTGCCATGTTGTTTTCCTTTACTATAATTACCATCACTATCTACAAAGCTTCCTTTCTCATGGTAACTGGTCCAGTGACCATGCTTTATACCACTTACATAAGAACCTTTTTCTCTGTATTGTCCTGATTCATACCAGTATTCCCAAAGCCCTTGTTTTTTACCTTTTTCATTATATTCTCCTTTATAATTTGGTTTTCCGTTGATATACCACCCTTCCCATAATCCTGATATTTGAGCGTTTTTGAAACTTCCTTGATCTTTTAATTGCCCATTAATATACCAACTTTGCCATTGTCCATTTTCTTTGCCTAAGGCGTATGGACCTTCTTGCAATTTCTTGCCATTTTCAAACCAAGTAGTCCAAATACCAGTTTTTAAATCTGCATCAAAATTACCTTGCTTCCATTTTTCGGTAGTTGGATAAAAATAGTCCCAAGTGCCTGTTTGTTTATCATCTAAAAAATATCCTTCAGATTCTTTATTACCATTACTATAGTAATAAGTCCATTTATCATTTCTTAAGCCATCTTTTAAAGTGCCTTCCATTTCTTTTTCGCCTTTTTCGGTGTAAAATTTCCAAGCGCCATTTTTCTTACCGTTTACAAAAGGCCCTTCGCTTTTAATTTTATGATTTTGGTAATATGATGAGTAATAACCATTTAAAATACCTTTTTCGTAAGCTGCTTCATAATCTAATTCTCCATTGGGATGAAAATGACGCCATAGCCCGTTCATGTATCCATCTTTATATGCTCCTTGAGCTTTTATGATTCCGTTAGTATATTGAGCGGTTAAGGTTCCATTTCCATTAGCAATAATTTGTTTTCCTTTTTCGTCCCACATACTATGTAGTAAAAACATAACAGAATCAATATATTCTTTTTCAAATTTTTGTTGACCGTTTTCGTAATATTCAATGTTTTTGCCACAAGGTTTGTTTTTGCAAAAATTAGAAACGCTAGAGACTTTTCCATCTTTATAAAAGGTTTTAATTTCACCTTCTTTTAAATCATTTGAGAACTTTCCTGAGCTTTCTAATTGCCCGTTATCAAAATAATACAACCAATCTCCTTGTTTTTTTCCTTTAGAAAATGATTCTCGACTTTTCACGGTTTTATTTTCGTAGTAGGAAGTCCAAATACTATCTGCTAAGTTTTGATTAAATACAGTTTCTTGGGCTAATTGTCCTGTTTTGAAATAGTAAAAATTATGACCATTTTTTTTACCACGATTGTAGTGTTCGGTAGCTTTTAATGTTTTATTTTCATAAAAGAAATACCAAGTACTATCTTCTTTTCCGTTATAAAATGAGCCTTTTCGGGAGATATTACCGTTTTTAAAATATTCTATGTAGCGGCCATGAGGCATACCTTTTAAAATATTAGTTTCAGATTTTAATTTAGTTTGTTCGCTGTCGTAATATTCTTTTTTAGGTTGAGCTAATGATATAAAAGCTAAGAATAGAAATGATATGAATAAGTAATAAGATTTTTTTGTCATAAGAGTAAAATTAAACTTATAACACCTTTTTTGAAGGAGAGATACAAGAAAATTGTAAACAATAAGTAGTTTAATAAAGTTGAAAATTAATCTAGTTGTCAGTTCGAGCGTAGACGAGAACTATCATAAGCATCTCGACTACGCTCGATGTGGCATTAGTGTAAAATTATCTCCCTTTAAATTCAGGCTTGCGTTTTTCTAAGAAGGCATTTACTCCTTCCGAATAATCATATGTGTTAGCGGCATCAACTTGAATAGTGCCTTCACGAGCTAATTGTTTGTCGTGTGTATTAAACATACTTTCATTTAATAAACGTTTAGTTAATCCTAAACCTTTTGTGGGCATATTGGCTAAATTATTGGCAAATGCTAACACATCATTCATAAACGAATCATCTGCAAAAACTTTATAAATCATTCCCATTTGGAGAGCTTCTGTTGCTGATACTTTATCTCCTGTCATCATTAAAGCAGTGGCCATTTGAAAACCTATAAGGCGAGGTAAAAAGAAAGTTCCACCGCTATCAGGAATCAAACCAATTTTACTAAAGGCTTGAATAAATGAAGCCGAATGAGTTGCTGTAACAATATCACATGCTAAGGCAATATTTGCGCCTGCACCTGCAGCTACACCATTTACAGCAGCTATAATAGGCTTTTCGATTTTACGAATTTTTAAAATGATAGGATTATAATGTTCATCTACAATTTTTGCAATTCCTGGTCCTTTTGGATCAATGGCTTCTGCTAAATCTTGTCCTGCGCAAAAAGCTTTCCCCGTACCTGTTAATACAATGGCTCTCACATTGTTATTATTTTCGGCTTTATCTAAAACACTTTGAAGCTCTATCGCCATTTCTCGATTAAAACTATTGAATTTATCTGCACGGTTAAGTGTAATAACCATGACTTTATCTTTTAATTCAGTAACTATGAAGCTCATAATAGGCGTAATTTGATAAGCTAAAATTGGGATTTATTTTTTTGAAAATGAAATTTTATATCATGTTCCTTTATTGTTTCTAACCAAATCGATTTACCATCTATTTGATCAACTAAGCCATTTAAAATATCAATTCCGATAGAGTTTTTAGAGACTATGTTTTTATCAAATCCTTTTCCATTATATTTAATATCTTCATTAGTATAACCCAATAGGGCACTATTATTTTCGGTTTGATAGATGATTTCTCGTTTATTATTTAAATCAACTGACGCTCTAAAAAATTATTGACGATAAGATTGAAAAAAGACTTACTTACTATGGAAAAATACTTTAAGCTAAGATAATACTTTTTTCGTAACAGAAAAATAAATTTTAGTCGAAAATTATATACACTTAAAGTAATCAAAAGGCTCTAAACAGTCTTGGCATTGATAGAGTGCTTTGCATGCTGTACTGCCAAATTGAGAAATAAGTTTGGTGTTTTGAGATTTACAACGAGGACAAGCTATCGCCTTTGTTTTGCCTGTTAACCAGCTTTTATCTTCTGTACTATGCTCAGGCGGTGCAATGCCATATTTTCTTAATTTTTCTTTGGCTTCTGGAGTTATACAATCAGTTGTCCATGGCGGAGAAAAAATGGTGTTAATGGAAATATTTACAAATCCATTTTCGGTTAATTTTTTTCTCACATCATCTTCAATCTGTTTCATGGCAGGGCAACCAGAGTAGGTAGGAGTGATTTTTAAAGAGATAGAGGTGTTATCTGTGATATCAATATCTCTAATGACTCCTAATTCAATGATTGTGATGACAGGAATTTCGGGATCTGGAATTTCAGAAAGTAGAGAAAGGATATGTTCTTTGGTGTATTTCAAAATCTATAGAATAAAAATAGCAGCAATAATCATAATTACTATAATAATAATATACTGCCATACATCAACAAAATATGGCGATAGCTTTTTCCAAGACTCTTTAAAGGATGACATTATTCGATTGTTATTTTTTTTAGTTATCTCTAAAATTTTAGGGGTTTTACTATTGTCTAAAACTTTTGCCTTTAAGTCAATGAAAATAAATCGCCCTTTTTAAAACTACAAATTATTAATGATTTAGGAAGTTCGTTGCCATTGGCAACTTCTTGGTGCGTAATACCTTTTTTTAAAAGGTATATTCTGTCTGGATAACATCATAATTAGATTGTAATTCAGGAACTATATCTTTTACATATAGAGCTTTTTTAAAGTTTTCTACAGAAATTTTTGTTTCATTAGACTCTTTTGTTTGAGAAAAAAGAAATGAAGAGAAAAATAATAAGCAAATTGAAAATAACTTTTTCATACTCCGTTGGCGTTTTAGTTAATCAAAAATAATTTGTGTTAAATTTAAAGCTCATTTTGTAATAACAAATATGTGTTTAGTTTTAAATGGTGTTTTGCAATTTGATTTGATGTTTTCAATATAAAATTTTTGCCCAGCTTTCATGTCTTTAACAATTGATTTAAGATCTGAGCTAATTTTATTGTTTTTTATCGTAATCGATTTTTTTAATTGTGGCGAATCAATTGCAAATCGATATTCGGAAATAGGACAATTTTTGGGTAATGACGGAAGGATTTCTCGTAAAGTTTTTGCTTTAGTAAATTGTGATCTAGCAATTTTTATTTTTGGAGTAGGAGCAGCCTGAGAAAAAATAGCTATTGTAAAAAATGAAAAAAGGAGTAATAATAAATATTTCATAGTATATTGTTTTAGTATTAATGATTGTTTTTTATAATTTAAATTAGTTACCATTTTGCATCAGGGTACATACGAGGCAATGCTTGCATTTCTGCTAAGATATAAGCTAAGTGCTCTGTATGAATTCCTTTTCGGCTACCAGTTTGCATAAATACATTTTCTGGTTTTGTTAAAGTCGATTTTTCTAGTAATTCAGTCATGTGTTTTTCCCATTTTGCCTTCACGCTATTTAAATCAACAGCAATACCTTCTTTAATTAAAATAGCATCCACTTCATTTATTTCAAATAACTCGCCTGTGTATTGCCATAATTCGTTTACAGCTGTTTGAGCTTTGCTATGACTTTCTTCAGTCCCATCACCAAAACGCTCAACCCAAGAGGATGTATGACGTAAATGATAGGTAACTTCTTTAATTGATTTTTGAGCAATACCGGCTAAAGTTTCGTCTTTACTTTTTGCTAATTCAGTATAAAAGTAAAAATCAAAACAATCCATGATTGCCTGACGAACAATTGTTTTAGCATAATCACCGTTTGGTTGCTCCGTAATTTGAGTATTAAAATACTGTCTATCGTTTCTGAAATAAGCTAAATCATTTTCTGTTCTTCCTTTCCCTTCTATATTTGCTGCATATTCTAATAATGATTTTGCAGTACCAATAATATCTAATGCAATATTAGTTAAGGCTAAGTCTTCTTCTAAAAACGGTCCATGACCTGTCCATTCGCTTAAACGTTGACCTAAAATTAAGTTAGTATCGCCAAGGCGAAGAGTATATTGAAATAATGCTTCTTGTTTTGTCATCTTTTTTTTCTTTAACCGCAAAGAACACAAAGGTTTTTTGTAAAGGTCGCTGAGTATTTTTGTTTTTAAATAAAGGAGTTAAGAGTTTTGACTTTGTTTCAATGATATATAGTTATTGTTAATTCAGTCAAATAGTCTCTTAAATCTTTTGAGTTTATTAATTACATGTGCCCAATTGCATCTGGAATTTGATAAAACGTAGGATGGCGATACACTTTATCATTTGCTGGTTCAAAAAAAGGCCCAATGTCTTCAGGGCTACTAGCAACAATTGCGTTTGAAGGAACTACCCATAAAGATACACCTTCGTTACGACGTGTATATAAATCTCTTGCATTTTGTAAAGCCATTTCCTTATCAAAAGCGTGTAAACTTCCGCAGTGAACAAATGGTTGCCCTGCTTTTTTTTGTACAAATACTTCCCAAACTGGGCCTTGATTATCACTCATTTTATTTAATCTTAAAAATTTATAAATCTCTCGTTTAATTAAGTGGCCACATATATCTCGTTACGTTTTTTCGCAAATGCTTGCGCTGCTTCTCTTACCCAAGCACCATCATTATGAGCTTTATTTCTAGCAGATAAACGTTCTTTGTTACAAGGGCCATTTCCGCTAATTACGTTTTTAAATTCAATCCAATCTGGATCGCTAAAATCATATCCTTTTTTTGTTTCGTTCCATTTTAAATTAGCATCAGGAACCGTTAATCCTAAATATTGAATCTGAGGGACTGTTTGGTCAACAAAACGTTGACGTAATTGGTCGTTTGTTTCACGTTTAATTCTCCATTTTATAGCATTTTCGCTATTTGGCGATTCGGTATCTGGTGGACCAAACATCATCATCGTTGGAAACCACCAACGATTTAAAGCATCTTGAGCCATTGCTTTTTGGTCTTCTGTTCCAAAAGCTAAACGAGTCATAATTTCAAATCCTTGTCGTTGGTGAAAACTTTCTTCCTTACAGATACGAACCATTGCTCGAGCATATGGTCCGTAAGAGGAACGTTGCAACATTACTTGGTTCATGATAGCTGCACCATCTACTAACCAACCCACAGCGCCAATATCAGCCCAAGTTAAAGTTGGATAATTAAAAATTGACGAATATTTTGCTCTTCCAGTGTGTAAATTTTCTAATAATTCATCGCGGCTAACACCTAAAGTTTCAGCAGCCGTGTATAGATATAAACCATGTCCGCCCTCATCTTGTACTTTTGCTAATAAAACTAGCTTTGAACGTAAGCTTGGGGCACGAGTAATCCAATTACCTTCTGGTAACATTCCTACGATTTCAGAATGAGCATGTTGAGATATTTGGCGGATTAAATGCTTACGATAATTTTCCGGCATCCAATCTTTTGGTTCAACCATTTCGTTTTTGGCTAATTTGCGTTCAAATACCTCTTCAAATTTGTTGACTTCCATTTTGTTATTTAGTTTACAAGCTATACAAATATACACTATTACTGCATTTTTTTTAAACTTTTATTAGCAAATTAATAGCATTTAAATAGCTAAAATCATGTGAAGTTTAAGAACGTTTCTGAGATTTTACAATCCTACTGATTTATATCAGATTAATCTATAAAATGCTATAATTTAGGCACATTCTAAATATATTTGTTTTTTTATATCTATTTTTGCAACCTAAAAATTAAAAAATGGCAAGATTTCATACTTTAAAAGTAAAAGATGTTCGAAGAGAAACAGCTGATGCCGTATCAGTGGCTTTTGAAGTTCCTTTGGCAATTCAACACGAATATCAATTTAAACAAGGTCAATATATTACAATCAAATTAATTGTAAACGGAGAAGAAATTCGTCGTTCATACAGTATTTGCACTAGCCCATATAGCGAAAAAGAATTACGTGTGGCTGTAAAAGAAGTGCAAGATGGACGCGTTTCTACATTGATTAATCGTAGCTGGAAAGCCGGTGATACAGTTGAGGTGATGACTCCAATGGGAAACTTTAGTTCTGTTTTATCTGGAAATAACAAAAAACATTATGTGTTATTTGCTGGCGGAAGTGGAGTTACTCCTATGATGAGTATTTTAAAAAGTGTGTTATATATTGAAAAACAAAGTAACATTACTTTAGTATATGCGAATAGAGATGAAGATTCTGTAATTTTTAAAGCAGAATTAGAAAAATTAGCAGCAGAACATTCTGATAAATTAAAAGTATTAAATGTTTATGATAATCCTAAAACTCAAGTGAGTGATTTGCAAAAAGGATTATTAACAGTAGATAGAGTAAAAGCCATTTTAGAAAACTATGGTGGAGTAAATGCTGATGAATATTTTATTTGCGGTCCAGGACCAATGATGGAAAATATTAAGCAAGCATTAGAAAGTTTAAAAATTTCAAACGAAAAAATTCACATCGAATATTTTAGTGCAGTAGCTGATGCTGTTAATAAAGCTGCAGGAAACGAACCAACTGGTGCAGATGTAAATAGTGAGATTACGGTTATTCAATATGGTATTGAAACAACAATGAAATTAAACACAGGTGGTTTAACTATTTTAGATGCTGCTATTGAAGCAGGTGTTGATGCGCCATTTAGTTGTAAGGGAGCAGTTTGCTGTACCTGCCGTGCTAAAGTAATTGAAGGAAAAGCGAAGATGGATAATAACTTTGCTTTAACAGAAGCTGAGGTTGAAGATGGTTTTATTTTAACTTGTCAAGCGCACCCATTAACTGAAAAGTTAGTTGTTGATTTTGATGCTATTTAGCTATAAACTTCATTGATTTTTTGAAAAGCCTTTGCATTTGCAGAGGCTTTTTTATGCAGTGAATTTGTTTTAATACTTTAACCCAGATTATGCATTAGGAATCGTAATGAGAGTTGAAAGCTTAATAAAACAGACACTTTTTTGACTGAAGCATAGTAACCACTATTATGAAGGAGAAAAAGTGGCAAAGCGTTCTGTTTTGAAGAGGTTTCAGCTCGTAATAGATTTTCTAATGCGTAATCTGGGATAAATTAATGAATGGCTAATAAGCCGCCGATGGAGGCTGGTTAGAGTTTGGAATATGAGGCTTTTTTCAAACGAAAATAAAAGGTATGCTATTTGGAGCTGGCGTTCATTACACCATGGTACAAGGCTGAAAAACCTTTTACGTTTCAACAGGCGAATTTTATATCAATAAGTTTAGAGCTTCGTTATTTATGAATTTTGGTTCGCACTAAATTTTAGTAAAGCCAAATAATTTATTAATCTCAAACTATTTAAAATGAAAAAAATAGGAATTATTATTGTTTATATAATTTTATGTGAAAGTATAAGTGCACAATCAGTTGAAGAAAACCAATCATTTACTTATGCCGAATTTAAAGGAGGATATGGTGTTAATATCTTGGGCAAAGGATTAAAAGAAAGATATAACGCAGGTAATTTCTCTAGATCAGGCGGTGGACTTTTTAGTTTAGCAGCCTACCATAAGTTTAAAAAAGTAAATTATTTAAATTTTGGTGTAAAGTATAAATCCTTAGGTGCAGGACCCTCAAGGGGTGATAGTTTACAGGAAATGTTTTTTAACTATTGGGGAGCAGCCGTAGGTGTAAAATATTATCCATTTAATAAACAAGCAAAAAAAGGTATTTATGTGCAAGCCGATTATTTTTTCGTAACTCAATTTACACAAAAGTACCGTACTACTAAAAATTTAAACTTCGACCATCAATTTGCAATAGGTAATGGCGTAGCGTTTGGTTTAGGTTACGATATTCCGTTAGGAAAAAACCGAACCATGATTACAATTGGTTTAGAGTATGAAATGGATAGAAGACGAGGAGAAGTAACAGGTATAGGAGATAAAACGTTTATAAGTTCCAACTTTGGAATAATGACGGGAATTAAATTTTGATAAAGCGAAAATGATACAGTGTATAAAACTATTTTAATACTTGGTACTGAAACTAGCCTTACATGATTACATATTTTATACTCAAAAAAATAATTAAATCAATATTAATAACTAACTAATACGACACAATTATGGATAATAAATCAAAATCGTATCACGATTACGTAATTAAAGACGGAAAATTTATAGGGAATTTTGAAGAAATGTATAAAGTCTATGAAGATCCTTGGATGCAATCGGAACAACCAAACCGGTATAGTAGGCAAATGGCAATTATGAACATACAACGTTATGGTATTAAAAACATAGTAGAGTATGGTTGTGGACTTGGTTATTATGCCGATTGGATACATAAAGAAACAGGTGTGGTTTGTCACTCAATAGATATTTCCGAAACAGCTATAGAAAAAGCAAAACAAAAATTTCCGCATTTAAACTTTGAGGTAAATAACATAAAAAATCTATCTGAATTGCCTAATAAAGAAAGTATTGACTGTATTTTGTTAGCTGACATCACTTGGATGATTTTGCAAGATTTAAAATTTGTAAATGAACAATTATTACAACATTTTAGAGGAAAGTATCTCATCAATAATTTTGTAACCTACAAAGGCACTCAAAAATATGGTTTAGATTTTTTTACAACTACTAAAGAGTATATTGATTTTATGCCCTTTAAATTAATTGGATATGGAGAAGCGACAACAGTTGATGATCATAACATTGATTCTACTACCATTTTTAAAATAGAACCTAAATAAATAGTTATAAAACTAGGCAAGTATTTTTATTGGTCTTTAATTGAATGAATTTTTATAAGTATTTGGCTTTGAGTAATTTCTTTTAACCTCAAACTAATTATTTCTAAATGAATAAACTGAGAAAATACTTTATAGATGAGGTCATCCAAAATACAGAAGACGTATTTGAGTACACAAAAGCTTTAAATAATTTACGATTAGGTGTGATCAAATAGTATTCTTAAATGAAGTAAGAACTTGAACTAGCCAATCATTTTTAATTTAGGTAGTAAGTTTGGCGGAAAATAATTAACAAATTTAAAACGGAAAACTATGTATAAAAACATTTTAATAATCGGTGCCGAAACAAATTTCGGCAAACAGTTAACAAGTTACCTTTTATCTCAAAATTACTATGTGGCTGTATTTGTTGCAAATAGAAATAAATGGGATGAAAAAAATGAAAATTTGGAATTAATACAGGGCGATGTTTTGGATTACTATGACCTTAAATATGCAGTATCTGGTCACCAGGTAGTAATTAGTGTATTGGATTACAAAAATTATAAAGCCGGTGAAATATCTATCATATTGCAAAATCTATTAAATGCAATTTCAGCAAATTTTGTAGATAAATATATTAGCGTTGTTCCAATTGGTAGTGGTCAAACTAAAAGTATCACAAGTTTATTATTTAAAGTTATATCGACATTAAAATTTATGAAACCTATGTTAAATGAATATTCTATTCAGGAGAAACAGCTCAACAAAACTAATATCGACTATACCATTATACAGACAGGGAAAATATATAATTCTACAAAAACCAATCTGATAATAAAAACGATCCTTCCGAGCGAATTAAGAAACAGAATACAATTTAATAGCTATAAAATATCGTCTAGCTTTCTCTGTTATGCGTTAAATACAATTATGAACAATCCAGGCTATAAGGGTAAAACAGTCATTGTAACACCTGGAAACGTTTAATGAAAATACCTATATTTTTGGATCCAATCTTAACTTAAGGATATGATTATTTATTGCAAAACATGTATTAATTATTTTAAAATGTGTACACTAAAAAAAATCTTAAAATTCATTGTAGTTTTTATTTTTATTTCTTGCGAAAAGAGATATTCATGTGTTTGTCACTCAAATATTACAAAGTCTGATACACTAATAGATAACGTAAAAACAACCAAACTTGGTAGTAAGGGTTATAAGGATACTTGTATCAAAAACGAAGCTTACAATTCAAATCTAACAAATTGTCATTTAGAATAAGAGTCATTCTACCATGGTATTAAAAGTTGATAGAATTCAAAAAAACAACACTTCTATAAAGGATATAATTTTTGTGCCTTATAGAGACTTCTATTTTGTAATTAACATTAAAGAGATAATATATATAAAAGCTGAAAAATCTTACTGTAAAATTGTATTAAAATGCCGCAGAGAGTATTTAATTATCAGCAGTATGAGAATGATTTTAAAAAAATTGCCAGACAATTTTATAAGAACTCACAATTCCTATATTGTTAATATGTTTTATGCCGCAACTGTTCACGGCGGCTCGCTGATTAAATTAAATAATAATGCTGAAATACCTATTTCACGTAGGAGACGTAAGGTGATATTTGATTCTATCGTTACTGTTTAATTTGCACGTCGTGGTTGATTTGCAAGCCATGACGTGCAACAAACTAGCAAGCATTGAATTTTTGACAAAAGTGGCAGTGCAACTGCTGCTTTATGGTAAAAGCAAAGAAATTGTTGGTTTTAATAATTGGTTTATTTTTAACATACCTCGCACCACAAATAACAAGTTGATGATGAAAATAAAGAAACAATTAGCTAGTTTGAAAAAATAGCGCATCATTTTTTTAGTTGAGAATTTGTTTGAACAACATACTCGTTTTTCTTTAAAACTTAAAAAAATCAATCAGTTTCATTTATGTAAATATGAAATAACCATGTTTGCCTTAAACACAAACACATCCCGATAGCTATCGGGAGACTATAAACTGGTTATACCACCTGCCTGTCGGCAGACAGGTATGATAACTAAAAAAAATAATTTAAACATATAAAAAACTAAAATGTAAGATTAAACCCAGATTATGCATTAGGAATCGTAATGAGAGTTGAAAGCTTAATAAAACAGACACTTTTTTGACTGAAGTATAGTAATCACTATGATGAAGGAGAAAAAGTGGCAAAGCGTTCTGTTTTGAAGAGGTTTCAGCTCGTAATAAATTTTCTAATGCGTAATCTGGGTTAAATTGACAGAGGCAATTCAACATATTTAAAAACAGTCAAACATCTTTGTCCACATGTAGAAAGTGATGCTTTGAACTTTTTAGAAAACGGACTTACAATTTCAACCTTAGCAGAAAAGCATTTGTACATACAAGCAAATACTATTCAAAATAATGTAGGTTTTGTTTTTAGTAGATTACTTAGATCGTTTTATTTGCCATCTTTTAGTAGTTTTTTTACTAACTCTCTAAAATATGTTACCATTAAAATCATGAACGTTTTCATCCCCTACAAGTGGCCAACATGCTCCAGATTGAAGTGGTCAGTTTCGTTGGGTTATTCCAAAATTATAGATCATATCATTTTAATAGATTGATAAACAGCTCAATAAATAAATGCTAGTAAATTTTATTTTGATAACTTAACACTGTTAAGTATATTTGCATCAGGAAATATTATCATGGGTATCAACGAAAGAAAAGAAAAGCAAAAAGCAGAGTTGAAGCATCTAATACTAGAAGCTTCTGTGAAATTGTTTTCTGAACATGGATACGATGGTTTTTCGATGAGAAAAATTGCAGACATGATTGAATATAGCCCAACCACAGTTTACCTCTATTTTAAGGATAAGAATGAGATTTTATTTGAGTTACATGAAATTGGTTTCAGAAAGTTCGAAGAATCAAATAGAGATCTTTTAACCATCAAGAATCCCTTATTGCGTTTACATAAAATGGGAGAAAACTACATTAAATTTGGTCTTGAAAATCCAGATTATTATGATTTAATGTTCTTACTTCCTGCTCCAATGGAATTCATTGATCAAGTAAATAATATAGAATGGGACGGTGGAGATAAAGCTTTAACTGCTTTAAAAGGACTAATTCAAGAGTGTATCGATAAAAAATTAATTAAACCAGGAGACGTAAATGCAATAGCTATGGGGATTTGGGGAATGGTGCATGGCTTAGTTTCTTTAAAAATCAGACATAGATGTGATAAATTAATTAAAGAAGAAGACATAATTCCAACCATGTATCAATCCTTAAACTGGATGATTAACGTACTGGAAGTAGACTAACGTTTTTTTGCCTTTTAACTTAACATCGTTAATATAAATAACGTAATTAATAAATAAAATGAAAACAAATGTAATTTTAATGCTAGCCTTTTCCACGGCATGCTTGGCTCAGAAGCCAATTGATAAGTATGTGGAAAGTGGGATAAAAAATAGCATTGTGCTTCAACAAAAGAACATCTCTTTGGAAAAAGCGATTTATTCATTAAAGGAAGCCAATAGTCTTTTTTTTCCTTCTATTAATCTTAAGGGAGATTACCAATCAGGTGAAGGCGGACGTCAAATCGCCATTCCATTAGGAGATATGCTTAACCCAGTTTACGGTACACTCAATCAATTAACTATGAGTAATTCTTTTCCGCAAATAAGTAATGTAGAAACGAATTTCTTTCCTAAGAATTTCTATGATGTAAAACTTAGAACATCCATGCCAATTATTAATGCTGATTTGTTTTACAACAGGGATATTCAAAAACAGCAAATCAAAATTTCAGAATTTGAAATTGAAATCTATAAGAAAGAATTATCAAAGAATATTAAAGTTGCTTACTATCAATACTTAAGTGCTGCAAAAGCAATTAGTGTTTATGAAAACGCTATTAAAGTTGCACAGGAAGCTAAGCGTATTAATGAAAAATTATTGAATAATGGTAAAACTGTAAAAGCATATGTATTGAGAGCAGAAAGCGAAATACAAAATCTTCAGTCAAAAATTACTAATTCAAAACAACAAGAAAAAAATGCGCAATTGTATTTCAATTTTCTAATTAATGCATCTAACGATCAAGTAATAGATACTCTTGGTAGTACTGAATTGGGCGAAGAAAATATAAAAAATTATTTAGTAAGCGATTTGGCAATTTCTGATAGGGCTGAGTTAAAAGCCATAAATCAATCTATCTCCATTCTGTCAACAGTAAATAATATGAATAAAAATTACTGGTTGCCTAAGCTCAATGGATTCATCGATCTTGGCTCGCAAGCCAGTGATTGGAAATACAACGATAAATCTCGTTACTATTTTCTGGGCTTACAACTGGATATCCCACTATTTGCAGGAGGAAATCAATTGTATAAAATAAAAAAATCAAAACTGGATATTGATCTACAAAAAAGTCAATTAATGTATATGCAACAACAACTTAATTTATCAGCCAATGTTGCCAAAAACTCCATCAAAAGTCATTATCAAAGTTATCAATCCGCTATTCAACAAACAACTGCAGCAAAAGCATATCTCGATTTAATTGATAAAGGTTATAAAGAAGGCATCAATACATTCATTGAGACCTTAGATGCCAGAAACCAATTAAACATATCCCAAATTCAGGAGCTAATTACAAAATATGATTTAATGGCCAGTATAGCCGTGTACGAAAGAGAAATAAACAAATAAATTAAGTAAGAAAATGAAATAACCATGTTGCCGCTAGCTCAAACACAAATGACTAAACTGGTTATACCATATGGCAAATAAAAAACAAATAACTAAGACATATGAAAACTATATTTTATAAAACTTCATTAATAGCATTGAGTTCATTCATACTATTATCATGTTCAGATAAGACTGAAGAAGTAAAAACAGATATCCCCACTGATGTAATACCGGTAAAAGTAATAGAATTGCAATCTTCAAACATAAAGCGTGTAATTAATGCTTCAGGTCAATTTACTACTGAAGACGAAACTATGTTAAGCTTTAAAACAGGCGGAATCATTAATAAAATTTATGTAAAAGAAGGAGAGCAAATTCAAAAGGGCCAATTATTAGCTACGTTAGATTTAACGGAAATTAATGCCCAAGTTAATCAGGCGCAAATTGGCTATGAAAAAGCACAGCGTGATTTTAAACGTGCTGAAAATTTGTATAGAGACTCTGTAGCAAGTATCGAACAATTTCAGAATGCTAAATCAGCACTTGACTTTGCTCAACAACAATTAAATGCAGCTAAGTTCAATTTAACATATTCTGAAATTAGATCAATTACAGATGGAGTCGTTCTTAAAAAAATTATGAATGAAAGACAAATAACCGGACCTGGTTCCCCGGTAATACAAATTAATAGTAAAGGCAATGCTGACTGGGTATTGAAGGTAAATTTGAGTGATAAAGATTGGGCTTATATTAATATTGGCGATTCGGCATTGGTTCAAATTGATGCTATCGGAAAAGAGAATTTAAAAAGTGTTGTTTCTTCAAAATCTGAAAGTGTAGATTTTATGACAGGTTCTTTCAGTGTTGACATTAAATTAATTAATAACAAAAAAATTGATATAGCCTCTGGAATGTTTGGTAAAGCAATTATTCATCCTAAAACAAATAACGTGGCATGGAAAATACCTTACGAGGCTTTACTCGATGGTAATGCCAATGAAGGTTATGTGTTTGTGACAAATGATTTAAAAATTGCCAAGAAAATAGCAGTTAAAGTTGGAGAAATAGAAGATAATAATGTATGCATTAAATCAGGCTTAGAGAATTATAAATACATTATCACATCTGGCAGCGCCTATTTAACAGATAATTCGCTTATAAAAAATAGTAAATAACCAAATTGTATTAGAATATGAAAATCTCAGAATATGCTGTAAAGAATTATCAGTTTACGCTAGTCATATTTATCATGGCTATTGTAGTGGGCGTAACAACGTTATTTAACATGCCACGCTCGGAAGATCCTGAAATTAATGCACCTCAATTTCCTATAGTTGTTGTGTATCCCGGAGCTTCACCTCAAGATGTGGAAGATTTGGTTGTAGATCCAATTGAAAAGAAAGTGTCTGAGCTTGAAGATATTAAACGCATAAAAACAACAATCAATGATGGTGTAGCAGTTATAAATGTTGAGTACAAGTACGAAAGTGATGTAAACGAAAAGTATCAGGAATTAGTAAGGGAAGTAAATGGTCTTCGTGACAAATTGCCCTCAGACATTTTGAGCTTGGACATTGATAAAGTTACGCCAACAGATGTAAATATTTTACAAATGGCATTGGTGTCAGAAAACGCATCAAGAGATCAATTGAAAAAGTATGCTGAAAATCTTCAGGATGAACTTGAAAAAGTTACTCCATTGCAAAAAGTTGAAATATCAGGCCTGCCAGATAAAATTGTAAGAGTTGATTTAAAACTCGATCAATTAGCACAAATGCACATTCCTGTTAATGCCATTATTGGGAGTTTACAAAGCGAAATAGCCAATATACCCGGAGGTAGTATTTTAGCAGGAACAAAATCATTCAATGTTAAAACAAGTGGTAATTACAAATCCATCTCTGAAATTGAAAACACTGTTGTTTATAGTTATGCCGGTAAAAATGTATTACTGAAAGATGTTGCCGATGTTCATTTTGACTATGAAGAAATAAAACACATTACAAGATTAAACGGACACAGAAGTGTAACGATTAATGCTGCACAAAAACCAGGTTTTAATATATCGCAAACACAAAAGTTGTATCTACCCGTTATCGCAAAGTTTAAAGAAACACTTCCTTCCAATATTGAATTAGTTGATCACTTCGATCAGGCAGATAACGTAAATAAACGATTAGGCGGTCTTGGTAAAGATTTCATCATCGCTATTTTATTAGTTGCAATTACCTTATTGCCTTTAGGTGGCAGAGCTGCATTAGTAGTAATGATTTCAATCCCACTTTCTCTTGCTATTGGATTAGTTATGTTGAATGCCTTAGGTTATAACATGAACCAATTGAGTATAGTTGGATTAGTTGTAGCACTCGGGTTACTTGTAGATGACAGCATAGTTGTAGTAGAAAATATTGAACGTTGGTTGCGAGAAGGTTATTCAAGAAAAGAAGCAACGCTTAAAGCTACTAAACAAATTGGCTTGGCGGTTATTGGTTGCACTGCCACACTGATTATTGCCTTTATGCCATTGGTATTTTTACCTGAAGGAGCGGGTGATTTTATTAGAAGTTTACCAATGGCTGTAATATGTTGCGTCTTAGCTTCAATGCTTGTTTCATTAACTATTATTCCTTTTTTATCAAGCAGAATATTAAAACAACATGAAGGACATTCTAACGGCAATTTATTCTTACGCGCTTTACAATCAGGTATTCATAAAATATATAGTCCTTTTTTAGATTCAGCGTTAAAACGTCCGGTTGTTACCATTATCATTGCCATTATTGTGTTTGTAGGATCTTTACAATTAATGCCAGTCATTGGCTTCAGCCTATTTCCGGCATCAGAAAAACCTCAGTTTTTAATAAACATAACTACACCATTACAAACAAACATTTATAAAACAGATAGTGTAACAAGGTTTGTAGAGAACGAATTAAAAAAACATAAGAAGATTAAATATTTTACATCAAATGTAGGAAAAGGTAATCCAAGCATTTATTATAATATTGTTCCGGAAAATGAGCGTAGTGATTTTACTCAATTATTTATACAGTTAGATGAACAAATTAACCCTAACGAAAAACTTGAGTTAATAGATAGTCTTCGCAATCAATTTAAAGATTATCCTTCAGCTAAAATTGAAGTTAAAAATTTTGAGCAAGGACCTCCAATTGTTGCTCCTGTAGAAGTAAGATTAGAGGGTGAAAATCTCGATACTTTGCGAGCTCTTGCCGCTAAAGTTGAAGGTATTCTTAAATCTACTCCGGGAACAATGTATGTCAATAATCCATTGGTGAATTTAAAAACAGATTTAAAAATTGATATTGATAAGGAGAAAGCGAATAGTCTCGGTATACAAATTGTGAATATTGACAGAACAGTAAGACTTGCCATAGCTGGATTTAATGCGGGTAATTTTTCTGATAGTAACGGTGATGACTTTGATATACTATTAACCTCACCTAAAAAGGAAAGAGCGGATTTAAGTGTTTTAAATAGCATTTATATCAATAATAATCAGGGTGCTGCTATTCCATTAAATCAAATTGCAAAAGTAAAGCTAGAATCATCTCCAATTACAATTAATCACTATAATAAAATACGTTCAGTTTCTGTAAGTGCTTTCGTTCAAAAAGATTTATTGGCAGATAATGTAATTAATGATGTGATTAAACAAATGGACGAATACAAACTCCCTAATGGCTATCAATATAAAATGGGAGGTGAATTTGAATCGAGACAAGAATCATTCGGCGGATTTGGAACCGTAATCATAATTACAGTATTCTTATTCATAGCTATTTTGATACTAGAGTTTAAAACATTTAAAAGCACATTAATTGTATTGTCTGTCATTCCGTTAGGTATGGTTGGAGCATTAACAGCGTTATGGTTAACAGGCAATTCATTATCATTTGTGGCTATTATCGGTTTAATTGCCCTTGCGGGCATTGAAGTCAAGAATTCCATTTTACTAGTAGATTTTACTAATCAGTTACGCAGCGAAGGAAGGAGTTTGGAAGAAGCCATCAGAGAGGCCGGTGAAATAAGATTTTTACCAATTATATTAACTTCACTAACAGCAATTGGTGGGTTAATTCCAATTGCTATTTCAACAAATCCATTAATTGCTCCATTGGCCATTGTTTTAATTGGAGGGTTAATAAGCTCAACATTATTATCTCGAGTCATAACTCCTGTGATATACAAATTACTTCCACCAAAAATTGAGATAGAAAATGAAATGGCATAAAATAATTTTATTGACAACAGCTATTGCCTGTTGTTATTCATGTGAAAAGAATTACAACTGCATTTGTTACACAAATGACAATAAAGTTATTGTAAAAGATGCAGTTAAAACAACTCGTTTGGGTAGTAAAGGTTTTAAAAGAACTTGCGAAAATTACTCAGTGAAAGATACATTAATTTATAATTGTCATTTAGAATGAGGGCTTTAATAATAGGCTTATTAAATAATAAAACCACTATTAGAAAAATAAAAAAATAAAAAAATAAAAATTATGAATTTACAAACAATAATCGGCGGAAATGGTACCATTGGCAAAGAAGTAGCCAAACATCTGCATAGCATGAATATCCATGTCAGAATTGCTTCACGATCTCCCAAGAAAGTAAACTCATCTGATCAGGTTTTTACAATGGATGTTTTCAACGAACAAAGTGTCTCGGAGGCAATCAAGGGCTCATCTGTGGTTTATCTAATTCTTGGTTTACCCTATAAGGATCGAGTTTGGCTCGACGGTTTTCCAAAAGCTGTTCGTGCTGTTATAAATGCATGTAAAAAAGAAGGGGCTAAACTGGTTTATTTTGATAATGTTTATATGTATGGACTTGTAGACGGAACCATGACAGAAGACCTTCCAAGTAAGCCAGATTCGTTGAAAGG
>JBEIPP010000088.1:0-13180 GCA_040376995.1 Flavobacteriales bacterium | reverse complement strand
CAACTCAATCCTCATTAGATATAAAATGGACATATATGGATGGTGATGAATTTGATCAAGGTAAACGTAATTTATTAAATTACGGACACGAATTTGGTCACGCCATTGAAACAGCAACACACTATAAAATACCTCATGGTCAGGCCATTATTATTGGAATGATTATGGCAAATTATATTTCATACACTAAACAAGTACTTACAAAACTGATTTTAGAGAAAATAGAAAAAGTCTTTATTGAGTTATTAAAGAGTGATGTTTCTATTCTGAAAAATATTTCACCTTCTGATATTATTGGTCCGATGAAGCAAGATAAAAAACGTATAGGGAATAAGTTACCGTTAATCATGATGGATGAAGATTATACCTTTATTAAGATTTTAGATTTAACAGAAGAAGAGGCTGTATCAGCGATTGATTATTTTAAAAACACTTATTGCAAATAAATTGGAAAAACGTAAATTAATAACAATTTTAACTCCAACTTTTAACGAAGAGGATAATGTAGAGTTACTAATTAATAAAGTTGAAGAACAAATATTAAAGTTTCCTCAATATGATTTCGAACATGTTTTTGTGGATAATGCCTCAGTTGATAATACCGTGGAGATTCTAAGAGAAATTTCTCTTAAAAAAAAACATGTTAGAGTTATTGTAAATGCAAAAAATTTTGGACACATAAGGTCTCATTTTCATGCATTTCTTGATTGTAAGGGAGATGCTGTCATTAATTTAGTCGCAGATTTTCAAGATCCAATTGAGTTAATCAGTGAGTTTGTATTGAATTGGGAGAAAGGAAAAAAACTTGTATTAGGTATAAAAAAGTCTAGTAAAGAAAGTAAAATTATGTTTTTTATTAGAAGTGTTTTTTATAGTATTCTTAGTAAGGTATCTGATACTGAAAATTTACTCAGAAATTTCACAGGCTTTGGATTATATGATAAAACCTTTCTTGATGTTTTGAGAAAATTAGATGACCCATATCCATATTTTAGAGGCTTAATTTCTGAGTTTGGTTACGATATCTTTACTATTGAATATAGTCAGCCTAGACGAAGAGCTGGTAAAACAAAAAATAATTTTTTCACATTGTATGATATGGCAATGCTAGGTTTTACAAATCATTCAAAATTGCCATTACGTTTAGCGGCATTTATAGGTTTTTTTTCATCTATAATTAGTTTATTTGTAGCAATAGGATATTTTGTTTATAAACTAATGTTTTGGGACACTTTTCAGGCGGGAACAGCTCCAATGGTTATAGGTGTTTTCTTCTTTTCATCTGTACAATTGTTTTTTATTGGAATTATAGGAGAATATATAGGAGCAATAAATACTCATGTTAGAAAAAGACCATATGTGGTTGAAAGAGAGAGGATTAATTTTTGAGAGAATAATTATATACAAGAAACAAATCATTTTTAATAATTAATATACAATGAAAGAGTGTCCAATCTGTAAGGGAATAAATGAAAAAGAAGGTAGCCTGAGCTTTCTTGAAGTAGATAAAACTATTCCTCTGATTATTGATTATTATTTATGTTCATGTAGTTTTATGTATTACAGATTTGATAATATTTCAAAATCTTATTTTGAGAATAATAAATACTTAAACAGAAATACTGGTTCCGGAGCTGATATTAGTTTTGATATAAAAAGATTAAATAATTCTTATTTGAACATCCGCAAATATCTTTCTAATTGTGAATCTCTTTTAGATGTTGGTTGCAATAATGGAACTTTTTTAAAAATAATAAAGGAAAAGAGTGAAAATTTGAAGTTATATGGGTCTGATTTAGAGATAGATTCAAATAAGATTCAAGAATTGACCAAGGAAGGAATCAATGTGCTAAAAACAATTAATATCGTTGATTTTGGTGTATTATTTGATTTCGTGTCAATAAATCATGTTTTAGAACATGTAGATGATATTAGTGGTTTTATTGATCAATTAAATAATGTAATAACATCAAGCGGTAAAATATATATTGAAGTTCCTGATGCCAGTAGGTATTTAGATTATTATTTTCAACCATACTCTTTTTTTGATCTAGAACATATTAATCATTTTAATATTGAAAATTTGGAACTTTTGCTGAATTCGAAAGGTTTCAAAGTTATTGAAAAACATACTATCGAACTTGATATGAGTATTAATATAAAATATCCAGCAATAGGTGTTTTAATTGAAAAATGTAATAATTCAGTTTTTCAACCTAGCCTGAATGTAAATTTCCTCAAGAAAAAGCTTATCGACTACATTAAAATATCAAATGATGAATTAAATAAATATTCATACCGAGAAAAATTAGATGGAAAAGTTATTTTTGGAGTTGGGGCAAACACACTCCGAACAATTGGCTTATTAAATAAAGACATTAAAAATGTGAAATATTTCGTTGATAATAATTCAGTTTTTCACGGTAGATTAGTGAATGGAATTCCTATTAAAAGTTCATCTTATTTAATACAAGATAATGATTGTCCAGATGTAATAATTTTCTCGAAATTATATTTTGATGAAATTAAAAACGATTTAATTAATAAAGGATTCAAGGGGCATATTTATAGTTTTTTTAAAGTTTTTTAATTGTAAAATCTTAACTTATATGCTTCCTTAATTTAATATTTATTGTATATTCATATCATGAAAGTTATAATATTAGCAGGTGGATTAGGCACCAGATTATCAGAAGAAACAGACGTTCGTCCTAAACCAATGGTTGAGATTGGCGGTAAGCCAATTTTGTGGCATATAATGAAAATATATGCTCATTATGGATTTAATGAGTTTGTTGTTTGTTTAGGATATAAGGGGCATTTTGTTAAAGAATACTTTTCTAATCTGTTTTTACACCATTCTGATGTGACATTTGATTTAGCTAATAATAAAATGGAAGTACATAATTCTAATTCAGAGAATTGGAAAGTGACTTTGGTAGATACAGGTAAAGATACCATGACAGGAGGTCGAATTAAACGTATTGAAAAATATGTCAATAATGAGACTTTTATGTTGACATATGGCGATGGCGTTAGTAACGTTGATGTTAATGAACTATTGAAAACTCATAAACAACATGGTAAGTTAGCAACAGTAACTGCAGTTCAACCTAGCGGACGTTTTGGGGCTCTTGGAATTAATCAAAATAATGAAGTTGAATCTTTTTTTGAAAAACCCAAAGGAGATGGCAGTTGGATTAATGGTGGTTTTTTTGTGTGCGAACCACAAATTTTTAAATACATAGAAGGAGATTCTACAATTTGGGAACAAGCACCTTTAGAAAATTTGGCCAAAGATAATCAATTAGCAGCTTTCAAACACAGAGGTTTTTGGAAACCAATGGATACTTTAAAAGATAAACAAGATTTAAATGAGTATTGGGAAAAAGGGACAGCTGAGTGGAAAATTTGGAAATAAATAGACCATGAAGAATTTAGATTTATTTTCAGGAGTATATAAAGACAAAAAAATCCTTGTAACCGGAGATACCGGTTTTAAAGGTTCTTGGATGTCTATTTGGTTAAAAGAACTTGGGGCGGATGTTTATGGTTATGCTTTACCGGCTTTAACTAATAGAGATAATTATATAACTACTAAACTCTCTGAAAAAATAAACCATATAGATGGTGATGTGAGAAATTTAGAACAGTTACAAAATTATTTTAATCAAGTTAAACCTGATATTGCTTTTCATTTAGCGGCTCAACCTTTAGTTATTGAATCATACAATAATCCTCATTATAATTTCGAAACAAATTTAATGGGGACAGTTAACTTTTTTGAAGCCGTGAGAAATTGCCCTTCGGTAAAAGTGGCCATTAATGTGACTACTGATAAGTGTTATCAAAATAACGAATGGATGTGGGGCTATCGCGAAAACGACGCGATGGGAGGTGATGACCCATACAGTGCTTCAAAAGGCTGTTCAGAGTTAATTACCAATTCTTACATCAAATCTTTTTTTGCTAAAGATGGAACAGCTCATGTTGCTTCGGGTAGAGCAGGAAATGTAATTGGCGGTGGCGATTGGGCAGATAATAGAATTATACCAGACATGATGAGAGCTTATCAAGCTAATCAAACTTCAGAAATTCGTAATCCTAATTCAGTTCGTCCTTGGCAATTTGTATTAGAGCCAGTTTTTGGTTATATGAAATTAGCTGAAAAACTTTGGACAAATGGAAAATCGTTTGCAGGTGGATGGAATTTTGGTCCCGCTGCTTTTGAAAATTATAGTGTAGGAGATGTTGTGACTGAAGTAAAAAAAATACTCCCAACTATTAAAATAGATGCTCCTAGAGCAACGGAAAAATTGCATGAAGCAGACTTATTGAAATTAGATATTACAAAAGCTGTGAACTTTTTAGGATGGAAACCAAAATTAAATTTCGAGGAGACTATTCAATTTACCATTCAAGGGTATCAAGAAGAGTTGAATGCTCTAAACAATATCTACAATTGCCGTGTTAAACAAATAGAATCTTATTGTCTTAAAAATAATTAAACCATAAAAGACATAAAAGTTCATAAAAGAAATGCATTTAACTAAATCACAAATAAAAGACCTTACATATAAAGTCAATGGAGCTGTTATTGAAGTCCATAAGGCGCTTGGTCCAGGTTTATTAGAAAGTGTTTATCATAAGTGTTTAATTCATGAATTGAACATTCGTGAGATTTCTTTTACCTCTGAATTGATAGTGCCTGTTAATTATAAAGGCTTGCAATTAGAAACAGAGTTGCGTTGTGATTTATTTATTGAAAATTCGATAGTAGTCGAATTAAAAACTGTTGAAAAGCTATTGCCAATTCATGAAGCACAATTATTGACTTATATGAATTTATTAGAAGCGCCTTTTGGAATATTATTTAATTTTAATACTACAAATATATACCACGATGGTCAGAAAACCTTCGTTAATGAACTTTACAGAATTTTGAATGAATAAAGTCATATATGCTAATTTATGACTTTATGGTTCAAAAATTAACAACCAAACGATAAATTAATTGTACAAGAAATAATTAAAACCAAAAACCTTATATGTTCTTTTATGACTTTTATGTTTCAAAATAAAAATCAAAAAACAATTTTATGACTTTTATGGTTTAATAAAAATAACTACTATGTCAAAATTATTAGATATTAAACATCAAATACATGCTTTAATAAAAGAGTATCATGATGAGGCTTTTAAAGTAAAACCTTTTGTAGAAGGAGAATCTGCAGTGCCAGTAAGTGGTAAAGTGTTTGACCATAAAGAATTAACTTATATAACCGATTCTGCTTTAGATGCATGGTTTACAACTGGTAAATTTAATGCTGAGTTTGAAAAAAAGTTAGCAAAGTATATCAACGTAAAATCTGTATTAACCCTTAACTCAGGTTCATCCGCTAATTTAGTGGCTTTTTCTGCTTTAACAGCTAAAGAATTAGGTGAAGAAAGAATTAAACCAGGTGATGAAGTGATTACTGTGGCGGCATCTTTTCCAACAACAGTAAATCCAATATTACAATATGGTGCTATTCCTGTGTTTTTGGATGTAACTATTCCTCATTATGAGATTGATGTGGAACTATTAGAAAAAGCATTATCGCATAAAACAAAAGCTGTAGTGATTGCCCACACGATGGGTAATGTGTTTAATTTAGACGTCATTACTGCTTTTTGTGAGAAACATGATTTATGGTTAATGGAAGATTGTTGTGATGCTTTAGGGGCAACCTATAACGGGCAACATGTTGGTACTTTTGGCGATATAGCCACTTTAAGTTTTTATCCAGCGCATCACATTACAATGGGTGAGGGTGGAGCCGTTTATACATCTAATTCTAAATTAAAGAAAATAGCAGAATCGTTTAGAGATTGGGGACGAGATTGCTGGTGCGAACCAGGAAAGGATAATACTTGTGGTTTACGTTTTTGCCAACAATTAGGTGATTTACCAATGGGTTATGACCATAAATACATTTATTCTCGACAAGGATTTAACTTAAAGATAACTGACATGCAAGCTGCTTTAGGTTTAGCACAGTTAGAAAAATTAGATGAGTTTATTAAAATTAGAAGACATAATTTTGATTTACTAACTAAGATTTTACAAAAGCATTCTGATAAATTAATCTTGCCAGAAGCTACACCAAAAGCTAATCCTTCATGGTTTGGTTTTTTAATTACAGTGAAAAAAGATGCAGGAATTTCTCGTAATGATTTAGTACAAAAATTAAATGATAAAAAAGTAGCAACGCGTTTATTATTTGCTGGCGATTTACGTAAACAACCATACTTTAAGGATTATGATTATCGTATTGTATGTGATTTACCAAATACAGATATTATTGTAAGCGATACATTTTGGATTGGTGTAACACCTATGATTAATGATGAGATGATTGCTTATATGGGTAAATGCTTTGATGAGATATTAGGGTAATATTATAATTCATAAAACAAAAAAAGGATAGTAATAGACTGCCCCCAAAAAGTTAAATACTTAATGGGGGCATTTTTTTGTTAAAAAATTTTTTTTACAAAAAACTCTTTATCGCCATCTCATAACCCTTTAAGCCAAAGCCGCTAATACTACCTTTGCAGTGTTTTCCTAAATAGGAAACATGACGAAAATCTTCTCTGCTAAATACATTGCTAATATGCACTTCAATAACAGGCGTTTTAATTCCAGCAATGGCATCTGCTATAGCAATAGAGGTGTGTGTGTATGCACCTGCATTTATTATAATCCCGTCATAACTGAATCCAATATCATGTAATTTATTAATTAAATCACCTTCTACATTACTTTGGTAATAGCTTAATTCTACATTAGGGAATTTATTCTGTAGGGTTTTATAATAGTCTTCAAATGTTTGAGTGCCATAAATTTCTACTTCTCTTTTTCCTAAAAGATTCAAATTTGGACCATTGATTATTGCTATCTTTAACATGTTATTTGTTTTTTATTAATTCAAAAATACTCATTACTCTGCAACTTTGGAAATCAAATATTAATGATTTTAAGTACTACCTTCAGGTAGAAAAATCACTTTCAGAAAACTCTGTGGTTTCCTACGAAAGTGATATTCAAAAGTTGATGGCATTTGTAGAAATGTTTCATTCCACTAAAAAGCCTTCGGATGTAACTTTACAAACGTTACAGGAGTTTTTAAAATACATTGCTGATTTTCATTTTACTGAAACAACCCAATCACGTATCATCTCTGGAATTAAACATTTTTTTAAATTCTTAGTTCTTGAAAATTATATACAAACGAGTCCAGCAGAGTTATTAGAAACACCTCGCATTAAACGTAAGTTGCCTGTGTTTTTAAGTGTAGAAGAAATTGATTTAATGTTATCATATATAGATAGAAGTACTCCTGAAGGTGAACGTAATTTAGCCATGCTCGAAACGATGTACAGTTGCGGTTTGCGTGTGTCGGAATTAATTTCTTTAAAACTAAGTGATTTACATATTAATGATGGTTTTATAAGTGTAATAGGAAAAGGAGATAAGCAACGATTAATTCCTATTGGGAAATCTGCACTCCGATTAATAGATAATTATCTAACACATCATCGTAGTCATATCAAGATAAAAAAAAATAATGAGGATATGATTTTTTTAAGTAAACGTGGAACTTCAATTACTCGTCAAATGGTGTTTTATGTGATTAAAGATTTAGCAGAAAAAGCAGGAATTAAAAAGCCATTGAGCCCTCACACCTTTCGTCATTCGTTTGCTACGCATTTAGTGGAAGGGGGCGCTGATTTACGTGCTGTTCAAGAAATGTTAGGTCACGAAAGTATTACAACTACTGAGATATACACTCACTTAGATCAGCATTTTCTTCGTGAAAATATTTTAAGTTATCATCCGAGAAACAATTTAAAATAGTTTTTGATCTTCAATAAAAGGCGAGAAAATTTTGGGAACTTTTACGTTTAATCCTGTTCGTTTATTAAATTCAGTTACAAAATAAATGACTAATTCGGGCATTAACTCGTGAGTAGGAGTATGTATAAAAAAATAGATTTCTTCTAACCCATTATCAATCCAATGTTTTAAACGAGTAATCCACTCATCCATTCTTTTATAATCTGAGGGATGTAAATCGTTAGCTACAAAACGAATAAAGGCAGTTTTTGTGGTTAAACGTTGATGTAAAACTTCTCTTCTACCAGCAGTATCAGTTAATAAAAGAGTGAGGTTGTTTTTATAAAAATAATTACAAATGTGTTTTAATACAACTTCATTTTTAAACCACGATTCATGTCTTAATTCAATGGCACATTTACTTAGAGCTACTTCGTCGCAAAAGTCTAATAGATCGTTAATTTTAGTACTATCATAATTTGGAGGTAACTGTAAAAATGGTATTCCTAATTTTTGTTTAAAATATAGGTTAGTTGCCATTATCTCTCTCATGTAATTAGCGTTTTGCTTGATTAATGGCGTATGACTTACAATCTGATTAACCTTCGGGCAAAATTTAAAGTCACTTGCGGTAATATCTACCCAGTGCTCAATAGTATTTTTATCTAATGATTTGTAATGAGAAATGTTTAATTCAATACTATTAAATTGTTGACTATAGTATTTTGCAACATCTTTAGGTTTTGTTTTTTTAGGGTAAATTTTCCCAATAAAACCAGCCTCCGACCAAATAGGGCAGCCAACATAAACCGAACATTTATTGGCTTTTGTTCCACCTAAAACTTTAACAGTACCAGCGTGATCAGGAGGCAATGAAAAATCAACGTTTTCGATATTTGATAATCTTCCAAATTCCATTCCTAAATTAATTCTGTTTGTTCATCATTATATAAGTCTTTTACAGAGCCAAAACCAATCACATCTTGCATCACATTGCCTTCTCTTAATTCAATAGCTCGCATGAGTTTTTGTTTCCCAAATTTATCTTTTAAATCATACACTACTTTTCTGAGATGGTCTTTCTTAGTATTATCTTCAAATAAATTGTATTGAACCATGGTATCATCTAAAAAGTGTGATACTGATAAAGAAATACTGATAATAGCTCTGGTAATGATTTTTTCGGGTGCATTATTGGTTTCAAAATCTTCAATACGATTCATAATTGCTTTGTATATTTCAGTGCCATCTTGTAATGGAGAGCTTACATTTAAAAAATCAGCCCATTGTTCGCCATTAGCATATCGTACATTAAATGCAAGAGTATTGGCAAATATTTTACGTTTTACCATTCTTCGTTCCAGAGTTAAACAAAGTGCAATTAATATTTCATTAATACCTTCATAAGAAGCGCGCTGTTCTTTGTTTAAGTGACGCATGGCCTGCATACTTTTGTAGTCATGTTCGTTATCTAAATCAATCTCCACAAAGTTTAAACGACAATGCCAATAAAAACCTACTACACTTTTTAAAATAGCTTTTAAGTTTTCGGGAGACGCGCGGCGCATTTCTAAAGGTGTTTTAATACCTCCTTTATTTAATCTGATTTCCATTTTATCAGCAATGCCTGGAAAATCTTTAAGTTTTAATCTTCCTAAAACAATATCAATATTTTCAGGATTGATAATCACTAATCCATCTGGTTTTTGAATATCAGAAGCCACTTTAGCTAAAAATGAATTTGGTGCAATGCCAATAGAACATTTGAGCCAATCTCCTACTTTTTCTTGAATATCTTTTTTAATGCTTTTAGCTACTTGTATCACGTCTTTATGAATCAATTCGTAATTAGTTAAATCAACTACGGCTTCATCAATGCTTTTTGGATATACATTATCGCAATAGGATCTTAAAATATCCATAATTTTTACGTGGTAACGTCTATATCTTTCAGGATTTGTTTCTATAGGAATCAATTCTTTGCAAAGTAATACTGCCTCATTTAGTCGCATGCCAGTTTTAACCCCAAATTTTTTAGCTTCAATAGAAGGGGCAATCACGCAACCAAATTTACCTGTATACACACAAACAGCAATAGGCCTATCACGTAAATAGTAATTGTCTTGCTGCTCACAACTAGCAAAAAAACTATTCATGTCAACAAACAAAACACGAGCTTTTGTACGTGGTAATAATTTATTTTTGTCCTTCTCCATTTACAAGAACAATTTTACTACGTTTTATGATAGGTTTTTGCTACAATTTGTAGCAAATTAAAAATGGTTGATAAATTACATTAATTCTTCAAATGAATGAATAATGTTTTTTCTTTGGTGAGATAGCATTTTTATTAAATCAGGCTGGGTTGATTTAAGCTTTAATACTCTTAAAATGCCAAATGTTTTTTTGCGAAAGGGCGAAATATATAAACAAAACATACTGCTTAATACTGATATAAATAAAGCTAATAGTCCCCACCAGGCACTATCAGTAATAGCTTTTACGATAAAAAAATGAATAGTAAAGAATATCAATAATAAAAAGGCTCCAATTCCCATATTAAACGATGCTTTAAACTCAATAGCCTTTACTTTTTTAGAAGTAATCATGTGAGTGATTTTATAGGGTAGATAACTAGCTAATAAACCTCTAACGTAAATGGGAATTGTTAAAATAATGAGTAATAATCTAAAGACAAATACGGTATAATTAATGCTTTTTTGTTTTTCGGGATTTAATACCCAATCTTTAATTTGATGTTTTTTTAATTCTTTAAAGTAATGAACTGTTTTATGATGTAATTCTTTAACTTTTTCTGGTTGTGTTTCTTCTGCTTGATTAATAACATCTACTACTTTGGTTGAAAATAAGAAATTATGTTCTAAATTATTTAAACTGTAGTGATGTTGTTTGTAATATTTTGTTCGATAAACTTCTTCAATATGAGAAATCACTTCTTCGCTACGAGTATGATTGATATGAACGATTAATTCTTTCATGCGAGGAGATAAATCGGCTAAAAACTGGTTCATGGTTTTAGCAGGAGCTTCTTTATAGGCTGCCATATAATCAATCATTTTGATGGGCTCTCCAACATTACAAAAAATGGTTCCTCTAAATTGTGATGGATTGGTGTAATTAATGCCAACAGGAACTACTAATAAATTATCTAATTCGCCCGATTCCATTGCTCCTAAAAGCATACGCGGAACTCCTTTTTTTAAAGGACGTAAACGGCGTTCTTGTATACATAAGCCTTCGGCAAAAATGATAATTTTCTTATTTTTCTTTAAAAGAGAATTAACTCTTTCATAGGTTTCGTCATTTTTCTTTAACCCTTCTTTACCACCATCTTGTATTCTAAAAATTGGTATAATACCAAGGCTTTCTAAAAGCATAGTAATAATTCCTTTTTTAAAGGCGTCTCCTCGAGCTAAATAACGTAATCTTGGGGGATATACAAGTGTAGTTAATGCAATGGGATCCATAAATGCATTGGGGTGATTAACTGCAATGATAACAGGACCTTTTACCTGAAGATTTTTTGCGTTTTTTACGGTAGCACGTTTAAAAAAAACGGCTATCACAAAACCCATATAATATTTAAGGATGTGCCAAAGCATAATTTTTGCGAAAGAAACAAACTTACAAAAAAGAAAGCATAAAAATACCATTAGTGCTTTTTTGTAATAGAATTAGTAATGCTATAAGCATGTGATTTTCAGATAAATAAATGGTATTTTTACCTGTTATTTAAAATGATCAAAAATTGATTAATGTTGAAGAGTCTTTAATGAACAATAATAAACTTATAATAGTAATAGGTGGAGGAGCAGCTGGATTTTTTTCGGCAATTAATGCCGCTATTAATTATCCGGAAGCTAAAATTATCATTTTAGAAAAATCAAATAAGATATTATCTAAGGTTAAGATTTCGGGTGGAGGAAGATGTAATGTAACCAATCATTGTTTTGAGAATAATGAATTAATAAAAAATTATCCTCGCGGCGAAAAAGAATTACGTCAAGTGTTTTCTCAATTTTCGGTTCAAGATACTATTGATTGGTTTTTGAAACGAGGAGTGAAGTTAAAAGTGGAGCCAGATGGAAGAATGTTTCCTGAAAGCAATTCGAGCGAAACGATTGTAAATTGTTTTTTATCGGAAGCTCAAAAGTATCATATTGATGTAAATGTAGAAGAAGAAGTTTTAGAATTAAAACCTATTAATGTTACGTTGAGCGATTCCGATAGCTATCGGAACGAAGCGTCATGTAATGTTCTTGACTCAGCTCGAACCAACAATATAAAAGTAAAAACAACCAAACAAACATATATTGCACATGCGGTTATTTGTAGTATTGGCGGCCATCATCAAATTAAAAATTATCAGTTTTTAAAAAATTGCGGACACACTATTGACGATTTAATCCCAAGTTTATTCACTTTAAATTTACCACAAAGCAATATCAAAGAATTGATGGGATTAAGTGTAAAAAATGGTTCTGTAAAAGTAAACGGTACTAAACATCAATATACAGGTCCGATTTTAATAACACATTGGGGCTTAAGCGGGCCAGCTGTTTTAAAACTATCGGCTTTTGCAGCGTATGATTTTTATAAATTAAATTATGAGGCAGGTATTTCTGTAAACTGGACAGGTACTTTAAATGAAGAACAATTAAAAGAAGAATTGAGTTTACAATTAGGATCAAAAGCTTTAATTGTTAATACGCCTTTGTTCGAAATTCCTAAGCGCTTATGGGAATATTTAATACTTAGAGCAGAAATTACTACATCAAAACCATGGATTGAATTAGGTAAAAAGCAACTGAATAATATGGCTCAGGTGTTAACTAATGATGTGTATCACATGAAAGGAAAAACGACATTTAAAGAAGAGTTTGTAACAGCAGGAGGAATTAATTTAAAGGAAGTAAACTTTAAAACGATGGAAAGTAAATTAGTTTCTCATTTATTTTTTTGTGGAGAAGTTCTAAATATCGATGGGATTACTGGCGGATTTAATTTTCAAAATGCTTGGAGTACTGCTTGGATTTCAGCTAAACTGGCTAACTAAACCTAATTGCTTTTATAGGAGTGATTTTATTAAGAATTAAGGTAGGTAAAAACATCATTATTAAACAGGTAATAATAGTTCCTACATTGATTAATAAAACATGAATGATAGATAAATTGATTGGCACAGCATCTAAATAATAGGTTTCTGGATTTAGGGTTAAAAATTTAAAATGCATTTGCAATAAACAAAAGCCGATACCGATTAAATTACCAAATAGCAAT
>JBEIPP010000243.1:0-3584 GCA_040376995.1 Flavobacteriales bacterium | reverse complement strand
CGGCTAAATCAAACTTTAATTTTTCTAATGAGTAGTTGTGCAACAGCTACTTTTGTTGGCAGTAGTAGGGCCATTCTCCAAACTTCATTCGAAGCCGTGTCTTTTGTCTCCCGTTAATTTACACAACTCTTTATTAGTCAGTCGTGCGGTAGGGCATTTTTCATTGACAACTTTCTCCACTTGCACTACACTGAGCACACTCTTTGGCTGGCTTTGGATGTGGGTCGGACGTGCGGCTTGACAAAGTGTGTGCGTTTAAGTTATAGGTAGAAGTTATTATTGCCATTTCACTTTGATTAAATATTTGTCCTCAAGTTCTTTAACTATTTGTGAGTTTACTGAGTAAGTGGTTTCGGCATTCCATGTCGTTGTCGGTTGAAGGATTTTGTCGTCTGTCAATTTTAAAGACAAATTAAAAGAATCTATGCTTTTGCTCCACTTATACTTGAATCCTTGAGAGTCTGTATTCTGAATTGTCAATACAGGAATGTCAATTGTCTGAAGGTATTGATAGAAAAATACATTCAAGTCACGATCTAATACTTTATTGAAATAATTGATAAGCGTTTTTGTGTCAATGGAGGAATGCCAGAAATCTGCTTGCATTGCTTTCAATGTGCTAAACCAAAGTTTGTCGTCCGCTACAAAATGGCGTAGGGTATTTAACATTAAAGCACCCTTGAAATACTTATCCTCAATTCTATAATGGAAATGATTCACTCCAAATACGCCAACTAGTGGAAAGTCGTTCAATATCTTATCTTTCCTTGAATTTAAGTACTCCTGTCCAATACCATAACCAAGTGTTTCCTCTATGTACAATGATTCAGCATACGTAGCAAATGCTTCGTGAATCCAAATATCTGAGTTGTCTGCACAGCTTACATTATTCCCCCACCACTCATGTGCTGACTCATGAAGAATTAATTGTTCATCAAAATATTGCCCTACCGCCACACAACTTTGGTGCTCCATCGGATATGGGCTTTGTATAATTTTAAAGCCATCTTTAATAAATGGGTATGCTCCAAAATATTTCTCATAAACAGTAAGCATTTTCGGAATCATAGATAGTTTTCTTGCGGCCAAATCTTTAGCATTTTCAAGATAGTAGTAACTCAGATTTAGTTGGCTGCCACCAATGCTTTGAAAAACCTCTTTACTTGTTTCGTACCTGCCAATGTGAACGGCAATGTTATAATTGTTAATGGGATTGCTTACTGACCAATGATACTTTACCTTACCATTTCCTTTAGGTTCTGTCTTAACAAGTTTTCCATTGGATATTGCATAAAGACTTTCAGGGACAGATACACTCACCGAAGCGCTGTCGGGCTCGTCCAAGAGATGATTTTTAACTGGCCACCAGCCCTTTGCTCCATATCCTTGGCAGAGTGATTGAATCCAAGGATTTTCGTTATTGTCAGTTTGCCAAATAAATGCACCAGTAAATATTTCGAAATTTACATCAAGCGGACGCCCTTCATAACTTACTTTAACTGAATGACTTGTTCCCTTTTCAAGTGGCTGATTAAAGTCGATATATACAGCGTCCATCTCTCTTTTAAATTTCAAATCTTTTCCTTTCAATTGGATGCTATTAATCTTGAAATACTCGAATAAATCAAGCCTGATTTTAGTTGAAGTTTCTACCATTTTGAAAGTAATTTCTGAATAACCTTTCACCAGTTGGCTTTCAGTATCGATGTCAATATCAAGGTGATAATACCCAACATCGTAACATGTGAGTAATGGTGTAAGCTGCCCAAATAATGTATCGGCTTTAGTAAATTTCATCAGTGAATGGTTACCAATTTTCAAACTCCGTCTTTCAGTATTGGACTCTGCTGTAACAACGTTTGCTGTGGGTTCTGTCACTTTACTGGTAGTTGCCGTACCTGCCACGTAAATCAGTTTTTGGTCGCGGTTTACTTCCTTAATATCATTGAAGTGTTTCCAAAAAACAGAATCATAAGGCTTTCTCATGTTAACGAGTCCTTTTTGTAACTTCAATTTATCAGATGATGTTTTTTGAACATTGTCGGTAACAACCGAATTTATCAAAAGCTCACTCGAAAGATATGATTTACTCGCTAGGACTTTTTCAGTCAACCTAAAACATCTAAAATCTTGCTTACGGAAAAAGTAATACGGAAGCATCTTTCCCTTGACATACCTATATTCATAAGATTGATGATCTAAAATAGCACCACACTTTTCACCTTTCGTATTAACCTCAGCCCATACATAGTTTACATGATCCACTTCCTCAGCACTCAAAATTAATTCGTTTCGATAGACAGAATAGTCTTCGGCATCAACCAACAATTTAAGCTCCATTGCTTTAGATTTGCTCGACAGTACATAGACTAATTTGTCATTGAAGTATGTAAGCTTTTCGATGGTGAAGATTTTGTTTCCCCACACGGTGCGCTTTATGTTGTTCGCGAGGGGTATTAAATTTGCTCCTTCATTTAAAAGAAGCAACAGATGATTTTTACCAGCCTTCCAGTTTACAAACTCATCATTAATTTTCTTATTGTCATAAACCTTTCTGAATTGAGGTATTAAAATATCTTCCATTTCATCCACTACATTCTTAGCACGAATTTCAAGAGCACATTCTACCACTCCTGTTTGCAAATCATTATCTGAATGTATCTCTCTATAAAATCCGTTTAACAAAAAGTAATCTGCCTGAGATTTACTTTCTGCGAGAATCTTTTTGATGGCGAAATTGAAAATTTCATTTCCTGTTACTTTTTTGTCTACTACTGAAATTTCTTCCAGACTCATTACCGCCTCATTTAAACGAATGGTAATTTCATCAGGAATCTCTTTGACTACTCTATAAAAGTTTTGATATCCGATGTACGAGACTACGAGTGTGTCACTTTTGTATGCAATCGGGATATTGAAAATAAATTCACCATTATCATTCGTAACTGTACCAAGAGTTGTCCCTCTTACGAATACAGACGAAAATGGCAACGGCTTGCTGCCATTGTTCTCGACAATCTTTCCTTTAATAACTTTAAAATCATTCTGTGCGTTTGCAAAACATGGAACAAATAGCACCAGTACAGCGAGAGTAAAATACAGTCTAATGTTTGGCATAAATAATTGATAACAGATCCCAGCGAATATTATTGTTCTTCAAATATAATCTTATCTAACATTGGTTAGGTGAATCGGGTGGGGATTTGGCTCTTGCCATTGCTTTGGTGTCGCGGTGGGTTTGAGCGGCTATGGCATGTGCCAAATGCGTGGAGCAAGTCGAAGCACGATCCTCTTAAAAATGCGAAGGGTCGGCCATTTCATTTTATAATTGTCCAACATTAATTATTTTCCAAAGTCGAAGTTGTCCCAAAGCGGTTCTCTTGTCCCCGTGGAAAATTTTTGTTTGTAGAGTGTCACCCGTTAGATGACCAAATTGTCCGGGCCCTATTACTGCCAACGGTCTGTGTATGCGCTGTGGCTATTCAATCCTATAAAGTTAAAACTATTTTTCAAAGCCATAGCGCATACATGTTGTGCTTGTTGCACAACTACTTTATAAATATACGCATTCGAATTATATTTGG
>JBEIPP010000218.1:0-4403 GCA_040376995.1 Flavobacteriales bacterium | reverse complement strand
CAGCAATTTACTTCCACGAAAAAACGAAAATTTATTTTCAAAAACAAGTATTTACATCGTTGGAGCTCATTTTATCAGTGCTTTTGTATTTGTTGTGTATTGGCTAATAAATGGTCATCCTACTATAGATTTTAAAAATCTAGTTCTATTCAAATCAACAGGATATGAATTTTTTATCGACTTCTGCTTTGATAAAATCACAGTTGTGTACATGCTAGTTGGTTCATTCTTATCCTTTTTAGTTACTATTTACTGTAGTTACTATTTACATAGAGAAGATGGCTACAAACGTTTCTTTAACACCATCATGTTTTTTTATCTAGGATACAATATTACTGTACTATCAGGAAATCTAGAAACACTTTTTGTAGGTTGGGAAATTTTAGGAATTTCTTCTTTCTTACTAATTGCATTCTACAGAGATCGTTATTTACCAGTAAAAAACGCCTTTAAAGTGTTTTCGATATACAGATTAGGAGATGTTGGATTGATTTTAGCGATGTGGGCATGTCATCATTTGTTTCACGAAAACATTACATTTTTTCAGTTACAAAATGACTTATTAGTAAGCCATCATTTAGAAAATCATAGCTTCATCGGAATATTTGTAGCTTTAATGATTTTAATTACTGCAGCGGCAAAATCTGCACAGTTACCTTTTTCATCTTGGTTACCTAGAGCAATGGAAGGACCTACTCCATCAAGTGCTATTTTTTACGGGTCTTTATCTGTTCATTTAGGAGTGTTTTTACTATTAAGAACCTATGAATTATGGGAGCATCAAGTATCTGTAAGAATATTAATAGGATTATTAGGATTAACTACAAGTATAGTAGCTACAGGAATTGCCAGGGTTCAATCATCTATTAAAGCTCAAATTGCATATTCATCTATATCACAAATTGGGTTAATATTTATTGAATTAGCTTGTGGACTAGAAATTTTAGCGTTAATACATTTTGCTGGTAATGCATTTTTAAGAACCTATCAATTATTGGTATCTCCATCAACAGTGACTTATTTAATAAGAGAGCAGTTTTATAATTTCGTTCCTCGCCCAACTAGTATTGAGGATTCTTTTTCTAAAAAAGTAAAATACACATTTTACATAATGAGCTTAAAAGAATTTAACTTAGATACATTAGTATATAAAATGTGGCGTCCATTAAAAGTAATGGGAAGAAGTTTAAATTTTGTAAACGCAAAAAATGTGTTGTATTATTTTATACCTGCTTATATATTTGGAATAATACTATTAATAAATGAGCAAGTAATCCCTATACAAATACATGTAGTATTACCAACTTTATTTTCATTTATTGGATTTATATTGGTTTTAAAATCATATACTGAGCGTAAAAACGTACAATTAGCGTGGGTACTCATTATAATGAATCATTTCTGGATAGCATTAGCAATTTCTTTTAATGAACATTATATCTATACCCAATCATTATTATATCTAAGTGGTATTATTACTATGGGTGTTGTTGGATATTTTACTATAAGCAAATTAAAAGCAAACGAAGATCAAGTAGACTTAAATACCTTTAATGGGCATTCATACGAGCATCCACGATTTGCATTTGTCTTTTTATTATCATGCTTAGGTTTAACTGGTTTCCCAATCACACCAACATTTATAGGAGAAGATATAATCTTTACTCATATTCATGAAGATCAAATTACTTTAGCCTTTTTCACAACATCAAGTTTAATTATTGACGGAATTTCAGCAATTAGAATTTATGCTCGTGTATTTTTAGGACCTCATATTAAAACGAATCATGAAAGTGCGTTTAAATCATCTTAAGAATAATCTCATCATAGTTTCGATGAGGTTAATCTTTTAATCAAAATGTATTCAGAATTAATTTATTAAATGAAAAAAGCTATTGTTACGTTTCTTTTTCTAAGTTGCCTTGTCGCCTATTCTCAACAAAACTTCATTAATGTTCCTTCGTCTGAAGCAACTACTAAACAAAAATTATTCTTTCAGCAACAATTTAATTTTAATGAAATTATTCAATCAAATACAACCTTTGATTTTGGTTTAGGAAAAGAATTTGAAATTGGAGCAAATGTATTAGGGTTAAATTTTAGCGAAAAAAATAAATCGTTTATTGAGAATGACACCAATGATATTGACCCATATAATCCTTTAATAATGATAAACGGTTTAAAACAATTTGAATTATCTAAATACATTTCCATTAGTACTGGCGCTCAATTTGGTTTTAACTTTAGAGATAATAAAAAAACGACGAATACGGCATTAGTATATGGAAACCTATTATTAAAAAACATGCTGATTAAAAATAGCAGTTTAGTGATTGGATGTTATTATAACTCATTACATTATGGTGGGCGATATGGAAACCGAATTGGCGGATGGATTGGTTCAGAAATTCCAATTATAAACAAACTACATTTTGTAGCTGAAAGTGTTTTAGGAAATAATGCAATGTGTTATACCTCTTTAGGACTTATTTATTTTCCAAAAAAAAGAATTCCCATAACTTTGGGAATTCAAATTCCTAATACTCAAAGTAATGTCTACTCAATTGTCTTTGAGTTAACCTTTGTACCTTAAACTAGAAAGGTATAAAGGTTAATCCAGCCATTAAATTAAAACGTTGACTAGGATATTTTTCCCAACGGTAATAGCGAGTATTTGCAATATTATTAAAATTAACAAAGAAAGATAACATTTTACTGTAACGATATTCTGCACCAATATTTACATCCACAATTCCTTTCATTAACTTAGGCTCAGTTGTATAAACAGATTTATCAGATACTTGAGTCAATGCAAATTGATTACCTATTACAAATACATCAGCTTTTAAAATAATTTTACTTTTTAGATTATAAACAGTTGATAATGTTATATCATAATCAGGTTTATGATACGCTCTATCTAAATTTTTAGTTTTATATAAATAATAATTCCCTTTAGCTATAAAGTGTACTTTTTCTTTATATTGATACTTTACTTGTCCAGAAACATTAAATAAATTAGTGTTATCATAAATAACTTTATATTGATTATCAAGCGTTCCATTTTTAGTATAATCAATCACAAAGAAATGCATGCTATCTACAATGCTATAACTTGCTTTAGCATCATAACTTGTTTTTGAGCTTAAATTACCTTTTAATCCTCCAAACACATTAAATTTTGTATTTGTATTTTTGTAATTAATCACCGAGGTAATAAATGGATTTTCATTAGATAAACTTCTTAAAGAGTTTTTCTGTAACCCACCATTAATTCCAACATAAGGTATGATAATACTTTCGTACACATCAAATTGGACGTTTAATTGAGGGTGAAAGTAAAACTTTGCACTTTCACCTGTATACATATTAACAGTGGTGGCTAAACCTATATCTGCCATCCATTTTTTACCATGTGTTTCAAAATATGGATTTAATCTAATAATCATATCATTAAACGTATCATTAGGAATTTTGTGATTATAGAAATCAGCATCAAATGCTACAAACAATCTTTCCTTATTGATATAAGTATTAAATAAGGTATTTAACTTCACATTATTTTCGGCTACGTGGTATATGTCTGTTAAATTATGATAACCTAGCTTAATGAAATGATTAATTTTTGTACTATCAGCGTAATGACTTTGAACTTTAATAACTGGCTCAAATAACTGATAACGCTGTTTAGTATAATCTTTAGATAAATTATTTTCAGTAGTATCATAACCATAAAAATGAACTACATTTCGTTTATAATTAAATCCCCCTGTTAAGGTATGTTTTTTATAAAATTTCTTTCCAAATACTTCCCCTTCGTTATCGCTATATCCACTATATCCAACATCTTTTAGATGAGAAGAAGATGAGATGTGTTTGATATGAGCTCCATAAGCTATATCACGAGTTCGTAAACTATTTATCCAAAACTCTCCGTAAGGTGTTGTATAGGTACCCATTCCTATTTTTAAAAGTGAACGATATAACTTTGACAATGGTTCATTTTGCATTTTAGCGGCGTCAATAGGAATAACTTCATACTTAGAAACCAAAGGAGTAGATGCTATGCCATAATTAATATTCGCAATTTTTTTAACAGTGTCAACAATTTCAGGTAAGTCGCCTAGTTTAATGGCATCTTTAACTGTAGGTTCAAAATTACTTTTATTAATAACCTCGAATCCATTTAAACCTGTTTGAGCTAAAGTAGAAGCTATATATCCAAAAATAAGAATAAATACAAAAACCCATTGAAGTTTTTTAATTCTACGTTTTTGAATCTGATGTTCACGTTCAGTCATAGTAGAATTACCATACTTACTTGAAGATAGTATTGTATTGCTATTAAATAATTTTATTTCTCTCATATTCTTTTCTGAAATATCGTGTATTTATTATTTTTT
>JBEIPP010000092.1:0-12941 GCA_040376995.1 Flavobacteriales bacterium | reverse complement strand
GTTCCAGTTGGTTTAATCAAAAAACAACATGGTAAATCTATTTTAGTAGATGAAATCAATAAAATATTAAACGAAACTTTATATAACTACATCAACGAAAATAAAATCGAAATCTTAGGAAATCCTATGCCTAAAGAAGATAATAAGATTGATTTCGATAATCAAACAGAGTGGACTTTTAACTACGAATTAGGCTTAACTCCTAACTTTGATGTGAAATTAGATAACTCTCAATCATTTGTATACAACACTGTTAAAATTGATGATGAGTTAGTGGAAAAATATTTAAAAGATGTAAAACGTAACTACGGTAAACCTTCTAATCCAGAAGTTGCTGAAGGAAAAGATGTATTATACATCGACATCGTTGAATTAGATGCAGATAATAATATTGTTGCTGGTGGTGTTTTTAAATCAACTAGTATTGGAATTGATCGTTTGAAAAACGAAGCAGCTAAAACAAAATTAACTGGCGCTAAAAAAGAAGATAAAATCATTATCAACGCTAACGAGTTATATGATTCTGCAGTAGATAAATCAATCTCTTTAGGTATTGATAAAGAAGTTGCTGAGAAATTTGCTTCTAATTTACAATTAACGGTTCGCAACATTGCCCGTATGGAAGATGCTGAGTTAAACCAAGAGTTATTTGATAAATTATATGGAGCAGGAACAATTAATTCTTTAGAAGAATTTAAAGATAAAATCAAAGGCGAATTAGCCTTAATGTTTGCTCAAGATACTGACCGTAAATTTGTAGAAACAGTTGAACAAACTTTAGTTGAAAAATTAAACATCACTTTACCAGATGATTTCTTAAAGCGTTGGTTAATGGCTGTAAACGAAAAACCTTTAACTAAGGAGCAATTAGAAGCTGAGTACCCTGCATATGCAAAATCTATGCAATGGAAATTAATTGAAAACAAGATTATTAAAAACAACAATCTTGCAGTAACTATCGAAGAAGCTAAAGAAGAGGCAAGTAATTATGTTCGCTCTCAATTTGCTCGTTACGGTCAGGTTCCTGAAGAAGCTGAAGTAGCTAAAATAGTTGATGGTATTTTAGGGAAACAGGAAGAAGCGCAAAAAATATTTGAAGGGTTATATAGCAAAAAAGTTTTAGATGTATTAAAAACTTCTTGTAAATTAGATACTAAAGAAGTTAGCTACAACGAATTTTTCGGGATTACAGAATAAACAATCTCGGCTTTAATTTGTTGTAAATTATTAATATATTTAACTGTTTTATATTAACCAATGCAAGGAGTTTACATTACTAAATCAGCTAAATTTTTACCCAATAGCCCTATTTCTAATGAGGAAATGGAGGAGTATCTTGGTATGATTGACGGTGTGCCTTCAAAAGGTAAACGATTAACTCTACGCAATAATGGTATCAAAACACGTTATTACTCTATTGATAAAGATGGCCATTCAACGCACTCAAATGCGCAAATGGCTGCCTTAGCTATTGAAAAACTAACGGATGAGAATTTTAAAATAGAAGACATTGAATTATTAGCTTGTGGCACTGCTTCTCCTGATAATCATATGCCTTCTCATGCTGTAATGGTTCATGGCGAATTAAAAAATGGGAAACCATTGGAACTAATTTCTCCATCTGGTTCATGTTGTGCAAGTATGCAGTCTTTAAAAACTGGGTACTTATCCATTATGGCTGGTAATACAACCAATGCTGTTGTAACTGGGTCTGAAAAATTATCCGCCTTTATGCTATCCTCTAATTTTGAAAAAGAGACAGAGCGCTTAGTGGAAATGGAACAAAATCCTATCATCGCTTTTGAAAAAGATTTTTTACGTTGGATGTTATCTGATGGCGCCGCTGCTTTATTGTTACAAAATAAGCCTCGCCCTAATTCAATCAACTTAAAAATTGAATGGTTGGATATCCGTTCTTATGCTAATCAACTAGAAACATGCATGTATGTTGGCGCTGATAAAAATGCAGATGGCTCAACAAAAGGCTGGAAAGAATTTGCACCAGAAGAGTGGTTACAAAAATCTATCTTCTCGTTTAAACAAGACACTAAATTATTAGGTAAAGAAATTGTACCTACTGGTACTAAATACTTAAAAGAGATTTTAGATAAAAGAGGGTTTGATGTAACCACATTAGATTACTTCTTACCTCATTTATCATCTGAATTTTTCAGAGCAAAAATTGCAGAAGAGATTTTAAAATACGATATTCAGATTCCACAAGAAAAATGGTTTACTAATTTAACTACTTCGGGAAATATAGGCTCTGCTTCTATTTTTATGATGGTAGAAGAATTAATGAATTCAGGAAAATTAAAAGTGGGGCAAAAAATATTATTAATGGTTCCTGAGAGTGCGCGTTTTACGTACGCTTATTGTTTACTAACCGTTTGCTAATTACCTTTTAAAATGAAAAAATTATCTAGTGTTTTAATAATTTTTTTAGATAATTTTACCATGCAACATTTAAAAAACAACAACTTTTCTGCATGAAAAAAGAAGATTTACCACAAGACCCCTCTGCATTGGTAGGCGTTACACGTGAAGTATGTTACGTAAAAGGATCTGACGGCAAATACACTTCTGATTTAAGTACTGGCTGGGATGTGAAAAAACAAGCGCTTGATAATGCCTGGGATGACATTAAAGAACGTGTTACTGAGGCAGCAATACAAGTAAAGAATGGAGAAATTAGTCCCATATTTTATTTTATGGAATTAAAATTAATGGACTTAACATTATTGTCGGGCTATACAGGATTTTGGCAATGGACTATTAAAAGGCATTTTAAGCCTTCGGTATTTAAATCTTTAAGCGAGTCAAGATTACAAGTCTACGCTAAAGCATTTGACATTAGTATAGATGAACTAAAAAACTTTAATGGATAAATTAATACTTCCTTATAATCATATTCAAACTGCACATTGTGAAAATGGTGTAGCTACAGGTCTTTTAAGACACCATGGTTTAGAATTTATGACTGAGCCCTTAATGTTTGGATTAGGTTCTGGTATATTTTACATACACATTCCCTTTTTAATGGTAAATGGTGGTCCAGCTGTTTCATACAGAAGTATGCCAGGTTGGATTTTTAGTAGAGCAAGTAAATTATTAGGCATAAAAGTTAATCGCAAAAAATTTAGCAGCGAAAAAGAAGCCTACGATTATTTAAACAAACAAATACAATTAGGTAATCCTGTTGGTTGCCAAGTAGGCGTTTATAATTTACCATATTTTCCGGCAGAGTATCGTTTTCATTTCAATGCACATAATTTAGTAGTGTATGGAAAAGAAAATGGAAATTATTTAGTGAGTGATCCTGTAATGGAAACTGTGACAAGGCTTACTGAAGAAGATATGCTAAAAGTACGTTTTGCAAAAGGACCACTAGCCCCAAAAGGACATGTGTATTATCCTGAAAACGTAAAACAAGTATCAAAAGAACATTTACAAAAATCAATTTATAAAGCCATTCATCGCTCTGCATTTGATATGTTAAGTATTCCAGGACCTATTGCAGGAGTTGATGGAATAAACTATACAGCACGTCAAATTCGTAAATGGCGAGATAAATTAGGTCCTCGTAAAGCGGGCTTATATTTAGGGCAAATTGTGCGTATGCAAGAAGAAATTGGAACAGGCGGTGGTGGATTTAGATTTTTGTATGCAGCCTTTTTAGAGCAAGCAGCTGAAATTACTGGTAATCAAAAACTATTAAGCCTATCCGACGAATTTACAAAAGCTGGTGATTTATGGCGTGCTAGTGCTATTAATATGGGACGCATTTTTAAAGGCAGATTAAACGAACAAAAAGATTTTTTAGAAAGTGCTGATATGTTGGATAACATTGCTGCTATTGAACGCGCTGCTTTTAAAGAGTTGAGAAAAATAAAGATGTAGTTTTTTAATAGAACACTGATGCCGCTGATTTATTAATCCCGAAGCTATCGGGATTGTATGATAAGAAATAGGAACGCGGATTTAGCGGATTTTACACTAGTAGAAATTATTTATAATCCGCATTTATCTTCCTAATCCGTTTTATCAGTGTTGCAATTTAAAGATATTAGTAAAATTTGTTTATACTAACAAGTATCAACTCTTAACTAATCATGCAAAATTTGAGTTCTATTCATCAATCCTTAATATATGTTAATGATGGGTTACAAAATAATGTTTGATGTAATCAATCATTAAACCATAAAACTTAATATTATGAAAAATCTAATCGTAACAATCGCCACTTCTATTGTTTTAACATTCAGCTTTACTTCTTGTACAGATGATACCGATGCATTCATTCAAAAAATAGAAGCTACACAAGCAGAGCTAAAACAACAAGATTCAATTTTAGTATTCTATCGTTCGGAGCTGTCATCTGTAGCCTTTACCGACACGACTAAAAATGGCACTCCCGAAAACTCTTTATTAAACAACCTCAGTCAAAAAATTAATCCACTCATCACGCGTTTGGAATTAATGATTGAAAAAAATAAAACTTTAGTTGAGCAAGTGAAAAGCAATTCGGGAGATTCGAAACAGGTTGAGAAAGATTACACCGCACAATTGAATGAATTAGAATTGATAAAACCTGAAATTGCAGCTGCAAAAAGCGATTACGAAAACATTGTTGTAAAAGTTGACGAAGCTTTTGAAACTGTTGGAGATACAACGAAGGTGAAGTAGTTAACTTCTATACACCTGTCAGGTTTACTAAGCGGTTTGCTATAAACCTGACAGGTGTTTCTAACTCGAAATTTACTTATTCAAAACAATTTTCTCTCTTTTCACAACGCGATCATTTTGATATACGTTCACAAAATAAATTCCGTTAGCGAAATTTTCTAAATATAGTGAGTGCTTATTACTTGTTGGGATTTCACTAATTAAAATCTGACCAGTAATGGCTATTACTTCCACTTTTTGTAATTCTGTTTTTGAAAGAATAGTTAATGAGCCACTAGTCGGATTTGGATTAATAGAAATATTATTTCCATTCAACTCTTGTAAGCCAACACTTGTGCCCATTGCCATTAATGTTCCAGTGCCTGATGTTAGCGAAAAAACTGCTCCTGAAGCATCTGATTGATTAGCTTGAGAAATCCCCAAATTTAAAACCTGATCAGTTGTTATGGTTGATTTAATTTTATAATGTAAGGTAGCAATTTTCCCATATCCACTTGCATTATTATTAACCGTGTGAGTTGTTGCAGTATAAATTTTCCCTAAAGCTAAATTCAATTTCCTAAAACGTAAATTTTGATAAGTAGGGTCCAAAAACGAATTTTGATATTCTACATAAATATTATTTGTTTCAATTAAAGTTTTATCAAAATCAATTGTAAAAGCAAGACCATTAATATTATTTATCGAATTAGTAATATCTCCTAAATAAATAGACGCGGTTCCCCAAGTTCCTTTAACAACAGATGCCTGATCAGGAACAATGCTGAGTTGTGCATTTACTGTTGCTGTTTGTGCCGTTTTAAATACATGTGATGATCCATAATTATTATATATTGCTAAAGTATCCATAGAATTAATCGTCCCATCTCCGTTACAATCACTGTGGGATAAATTTTTTCCATTAGTGATGGAGCCCATCCAATTAACCGAAGTTAAAGCATACCAGGCAATCAATTGATACTTTCTTACTGGTCCAGTTTGGCCATAATGCAAGCCAAGCTCAAGAACATCCAAATTGTTAGCTATACCATCGCTGTTAGCATCACCCGGCCAAACATCTGCACAGGTGGTGTCCACATTAATGCTTACCGTTTGATTGCCAATACAACCCAGAGAATTTATACCAGTTACTGAATATGTTGTTGAACTTACAGGAATTAAATTTATAGTTTGTGTATTCACCCCCGAACTCCAAGTATAACTTGTAGCACCAGATACGGAAAATGAAACAGACGAACCTCTACAAATTGATGCAGTAGATGAAGTAATCACAAGTGGAGCATTAAATAGAACTGCTACTGTTGCAGATAATCCACTCCCACAGGAGTTGGTTGGTGTAACAACAATATTTCCTGGACTTAAACTATAGGTTAAACTAATAGAATTAGTATTCATCCCAGTATTCATAATAGAGTTTAATGGTGTACTCCAAACATAACCTGTAGCCCCAACTGACGGAGAAACGGAATAAGATGTTGTGATTCCCGCACATACGGACGTGTATCCTGAGATTGCATATAGAGGTGATGGACAAGGTCCAATTTTAATAACAAAAGGGGCCATCGAACCTGTGAGAGGAGTCCAAGAAACTCCGCTTGTTGGATCAAGATCTACGTTATTAAAATTATTGCCAGAGTACCAAGACCCACCACCGAAAGATCCATTAATATGTAAACTATTATGAGCATCAATAGTAACAGAGAAACACTTATCAAAGCCTAGGCCACTAACTGCTCCAACCCAAATAAAATTTCCTGTGCTATCAAGTCTTAGTATAAATCCATCTATATCTGAGAAATTACTTGTACTCAAGGTATGAGTACCTGATCCTGGATCAAAGTCAACACTTGACTCAAACATACCTACAACGTTTACATTACCTAAAGTATCCAAAGCAATTCCATAACCTTCATCTGCGCTAACACCTCCTACGGATTTTACCCACAATAGGTCGCCAAATTTATCCAATTTTAAAATATAAATATCACTTGACCCATTTGATGACACTGTATACGTTCCAGCACTATTATCAAAATCTATTGGGCCAGTATAGAAACCAGTAGCGTATATATTATCTGAATTATCAATTGCTAATGAATAACCAAAATTATATCCAAGTGCTCCTCCATAAGTATTAACCCAAATAAAATTCCCAATAGAATCTAATTTTTGAATATAAATAGCACTGTTTCCTGAAATTGATTGATTATAAATTCCTAGTCCTGTGTCGAAATCAGTGGTTGCATTAAAATAACCGGTAATCAAAATATTATTATGATTATCAGTTACCATTTGATTTATACTTTGGTAAACAGACCCATCAAATAGTTTTGTGAAAAGTGTGTTTCCTGTATTGCCGAGCTTCAATAAAAAAACATTGTTGCTTCCACTTGACGAAATCATATTGACAGTTGCATTTGGATCGACATCTATAGTTCCATTAAATACGGCCGTTATGAGTATGTTTTGGCTTTTGTCTACTGCCAAACTGGTTGGCGTAGAATTAACAATACTTTTTGCCCAAATAAAATTTCCATTCTGATCGAGTTTTGAAACAAATAGACTGTTTGTGAACGAAGGAGCCGAAAGATTGTATATTCCAGAGCTTGGATCAACATCAATTGTTCCTTGGTAAGTGCCTAATAAATATATATTGTTTGATTGATCTATGTTAATAGAAACATTATTACAATTACCTCCATAATTTTTAGCCCATAAAAAGCTCCCGTCTTCAGCGAACTTAATAATAAAATTAGTTCCATTACTCGTTGACATCGTATAGGTTCCTGGTCCCGGATCATAATCAGTAGGTGGAAGACCAACACGTCCTATTACAAATGTGTTGCCATAACTATCACATACGTTTGTCTTGTTGGCTATGTCTACAGATGAATCATCACCGACCATATTTCCCCAATTAAAATTGGGATTTTGCGCCTCGCAATTAGCTCCAACTAAAATAATAACAAATAGCAAAATTATTTTTTTCATAAAAGGCTTTTTTTATTTCAAATATAGGTCAATTATTTTTTAAAACCATACCGTTAAAAGGCTTTTTAGCACATTTTTCAAAAACAAAAAACCGACATTTCAATCGGTTCTTTTTTACTATTTATTCAACACCACCTTCTCTCTCTTTACAATACGATTGTTTTGATAGAGATTGACGAAGTAAATGCCATTAGCAAAATTATCCAAGTGCAATGTATGCGACACGTTAGTTGGCACTTCACTCAATAATATCTGCCCTGTAATAGCAACAACTTCTATTTTTTGCAGTTCTGTTTTTGAATTGATTGTTAATGAACGATTAGTTGGATTAGGACTTATAGAAACTACATTTGCATTTAATTCCTGTAAACCAACACTTGCGCCTATTGCCATTAAAGTGCCAGCCCCTGATGTTAAAGGGACAATTGCCCCAGAAGCATTTGATTGATTAGCTTGTGACAACCCAATATTTAAAACTTGATCAGTTGCTAAATTTGATTTTATTTGATAATGTAAGGTTGCTATTTTGCCAAATCCGTTCACATTATTGCTAACCGTATGTGTACTTGCGGTAAAAATTTTCCCATTAATAAAATCTAATTTTCTAAAATCTAAATTTTGTCCTGCATCTAAAAACGAATTTTGATACTCAATATAAATACTGTTAGTTTCAATTAAGGTATTATCAAAATCAATCGTAAATGCCACCCCATTTATATTATTAATGTTTGTTGCAGCATCTCCCAAATAAATAGAGGCTGTTGCCCATGTTCCCTTTACAGCGGATGCCTGATCAGGAACAATACTTAATTGAAGATTAACTGTATTGGTTTGCGCTGTTTTAAATGCGTGCGTTAATCCATAGTTATTATATATGGCTAAGGTATCGTTATCATTAATAATTCCATCGCCGTTACAATCACTATGATTCAAGTTTTTTCCGTTACTAATTGTTCCTGTCCAGTTATTTGAAAAATAAGATTGCCAGTTATTGCTTGCTGTTGCTCTAGGCAATCCTGTTTGTGTATAATGCAACCCAAGTTCTAATACATCTAAATTGTCTGCCAATCCATCACTGTTAGCATCTCCAGGCCAAACGTCTTGGCAAGTGTTGTCGACTGTGATTATTATGCTGGCTGTTTTTGTTGTAACGCAGCCATTTAAGTTTGATACTGTCAGCGAATATACCCCACTTGCACTCACAAGAAGATTATCTTGATGAGTTCCACCAGGTTGCCACGTATAGGAATAACAGTTTTTTGGGCCACTTAAATTAAGACTAGAACCGACGCATATAATATTCGAACCTAAGACTTGAATACCTGCTGTTTGGTTACGAATAATAGTAACAGCATCAACATTGCCAGCTACAGCAACATCCTTTAACCCATCTCCATTAAAATCTTCAACTACTAAATAGTCAATTGGTAAAATCGCAACGTAATTTCCTGTTGCAAAACTCCCATTACCGTTTCCTTTTAAAAACAACAAATATCCATTTGGTGAACTTGTTACAATATCTAGTTTTCCGTCATTATTAATATCTACTGCTTCAATACACTCAGCCCCAGATGCTTGATACGATCCAGAAATTGAATAAGTCCCAGCAGTGGTTCCGAGCATAACTACAAAACTATTACTTCCTGCATTTGAAACAGCCAAATCTATCTTGCCATCGTTATTAAAATCACCAGAAGTTAGCCCAGTAGGATTAGGTGCTGAATAGTTCGCAGGACTTGCGAATGTACCGCTTCCATTTCCAATTAAAATTGACACATTACCTGATAAATAATTTGAAGTTGCAAGATCAATTATATTATCAGAATTAAAATCAGCGGATATTATGAAATAAGGTTGTGAACCAACTGGAAAATTAGCTAATAACGTCCCGCCACCCATTCCGTTACCCAATATAATGGACACGTCATTAGTTATGTTATTTGATAAAGCGATGTCCATTTTTCCATCGCCATTAAAATCATTAGTTGTAATTGCTAAAGGAGTCGAGCTTATTGCAATATGCCCACTAATCGAAAAATCACCCATGCCATTGCCAAGAAGAATTAACACTTCTTTATTGGTTGTACTATGACACGCCAATGCAATATCCATATTTCCATCATTATTAAAATCAGATGTTTCAATAGCTGTAGGAGCCAACGATGGAGAAACTGAATAGTTTACTGGCGATAAAAAAGTGCCATCGCCTCTGCTAAGCATCACACTTAATGTTGAGAACGTTGTGCATAAAGCTAAATCTTTTTTACCGTCATTATTAAAGTCATCAGAAACAAGTCCGCTTGGAGGGTACTGTAACATTTGGTTTTGTCGAAAAGGATAACTTATTATAGCTTCAAAATCTCCGTTTCCATTTCCAATCAATAAAGACACGCTGCTGTTATTAGCTGTAGTACCTTGATTCGCTACTAGTAAATCTGGTTCGCCATCACTATTGAAGTCTTCACATACAATACTTGTTGGATCATATCCCGTAAGAAAATTTACACGGTTTTCTAATAAACCTGAGCCATTACCTAAAAAAACTGATACCGCATTATCATTAACACAGAGTACATCTACGTTACCATCTAAATTAATATCAGCAGTAGTTACAAATTCTGGGAAACTCGCCAAATAAAATTGTGGGGCATTAAACCCTAATCCATTATTCATCGATGCAGCGATAGAAGAACATTCTATTGAACTACCGGTTCCTCCTCTATTAGCTACAATGATATCTTGCAAACCATCTTCATTTAAATCCGCGAAAGAAATTGAGGCTACATTTCCACCGACTGGATATGATGTTGCCGATGAAAATGTTCCGTAGCCCAAGCCATTTAGTACAGAAAAATAATTTGAACCGCTGTTTGCAACCGCAAGATCAATTTTGCCGTCGTTATTTAAATCTACAGCTTTTATAGAACTTGGATTTGCGCCCACAGTTATCGCACTACCAAACGATGAAAATGTCCCTGTTGGGCTCCCTAAAAGTATTGATACATTATTCGATCCTGAATTTGCAACAGCAATGTCGATATATGTGTCATTATTAAAATCCGCACTCGTAATACTTTTTGGTGTAATACCAACGAAATAACTTTGAGCTGGACTAAAACTATTAGTGCTTATGGCTTTAAGAACAGAGACTGTTCCATCACCGGAATTTACAACTATCAAATCTAATTTAGTGTCTCCATTTACATCTTTTGTAATTACTTCATTTGGATTAGTACCTACCTGATAATTATTTGCCTGAGTAAAAGTTCCGTTGCCATTTCCCATTTTAACGACTACATCAGTCCCGCTGTTTGAAACATAAGACATGTCAGGTTTTCCATCTCCATTAAAATCCCCACTGCATACCGAAATTGGTCTAACATATTCTACAACAGATATTCCAGTTGTGCTAGCGAAGCAAAAATTTTGAGAATAAGAAGTCAACGAATGTTGAGAAAAGGATAATATTGAAAATAAAATTCTTAGGCTTCCAGCTTTTAATTGCATTTTTAATTAGGTTTTGGGAGCATTACTCCATTATAAATTCAAATATAAACCAAATATCTCAAAACCCGCTCCCGTTAAATAGGTTTTTAGCACAAACAAAACCCCCGATATTTCTATCGGGGGTTTTTAAAACTATTTAGTTTGCTGTTTTAAAAGTTCTTTAGCTTTTACATGAATTATTTTTCCGTCTTCACAAAAAATTAATTCGCCATCTTCTTTTGCTTTATCTCTTACTAATTTTTCAAAAGAAAGCTTTAATCCTTCCGATATTTTTTGAGTTAATTCTGATATGTTATGTTTATTTTCCATGGCATATTTTTAAATAAATATCTCTATCAATAATTTTTGTTGCTGAATTTTTTATACCTTCCGCAATAAGCTCATGCTTATTATCTGAGTTGTCAAAAATTCTCCAACTATCTACAAAGGTAATATATAATTCGTTTAAATTTTTAATTCCAGCTTTATATCTTCTTTCTATTACATCGTTAGGGATATTATGCCCGCCATTTTGCACTCTTTGCTTTACCCGTTCATTTGCTAGTTCAATGGAGTTTAGCCAAAAGAAAACTAAATGAACCTGATAGCCATATTGTTTTGCTTGTTTTAACAAAGAGATATAACTTTTACTTGCCAAGGTTGTTTCAAAAGCAAAATCAATTTGTTGGCTTATTAACTCACGCATTCGTGTTAACATAATTCTGGCTGCTTCAATAGCAACTCCTTCTACATTAAATGGAGATAAGCCTTTTGCGATGTTATCTGCGTTAATAAATTCGGCACAATGCAAAACTTCAGGCAATACCGTATAACTAGCGGTAGTTTTACCTGCTCCATTACATCCAGCAATTATATAAATATTTGGCATCCTCAACAAATATAAAAAATTAACTATATATTTCTACGATTGCAAAATGTAACTTTAGAAATGACAACTATGTCATCACAAATTGTGATAAGCTAGCTATTTGGTTTTATATCCAATTTGCTTACGTTCCTTTTGAGTGGTTTCCTGTTTATCTTTTTGTATTAAATAATTTATGGCTTCGTAGACATCTTTAAATTGTTTATTGTAGGTGTTTTCGAGTTCTTTGAGTTTGTTATTTAGTTCTGTATTTGTTAAGGCAAATTGCTTTAAGACAATAAAGGCTCGCATAATAGCGATGTTTACATCAATGGCTTTATCGCTGTTTAATATGCCGCTTAACATGGCTACGCCTTGTTCGGTAAAAGCGTAGGGTAAGTATCTATTACCACCTCTATTGTTTGAGGTGCTAAAATTGCACCTCAAACTTTCCAGCTCTTCCTTGCTAATTTCAAACATAAAATCCGACGGAAATCGTTTTATATTAGCCTTTACTGCTCGTTTTAAATATTTTGTTTCTGTTTCATACAGCTCTGCCAGATCAAAATCTAACATTACTTTTTGTCCTCGTACTTCATAAATTTTTGTTTGAATAACTTGTAATTGCATCTCTATATAAATTATATTGTTTCTCTAAAACAAAAATAATTTATTTTATAGTAGGCTTCTGCTACAAATTGTAGCATTTTAAATTATACCAAAGTGAAGTATTAATTAGTCCAATTTATACCATCGAAAATATAACTAAAATCGCATGTAGAAATGATGGTTTTTTCATATAGTTCATTTGTTGTTTTTTTAATAAATATACTTAGTTCGTCAAGGGTGTTAAACAGCCTATTTGTAAAAGGTCTTTTTAGATGTGCCCATATTTTTTCAGCAGGATTGAGTT
>JBEIPP010000262.1:0-2822 GCA_040376995.1 Flavobacteriales bacterium | reverse complement strand
CCAGTTAAAACAATATTGCTTGCCGATGGCCAAATCTTTTAAAGCAAAAACTCTGAAAGACTTGAAAAGAAGATATTTCAAAATAAAAACTGAAAGTGATTTTATCTGCTCGAATTCTCATTGCTTGAAAATTCTAAAAGTTCAAGATAAAAAATTATTGCTCGATTGGTTCTGCTCTTTTAAAGCAAACGCCCGATTTATCTTGAAATAAAATTTCTTCAAAGTTTAAACTGAATTATGTTTTGCCGCATTTAATTTTTTGCCGCTAACGTTTGTGTTTCTGCAGTGGTGCCTTATCGAAGCCGCGTCCTGTCCACGTGGAGAAACGTGGAACGAAGATAAAACTTTAATACAACTCGTCACGGCACCATTGCAGAAACATGCTGTTGTGGCCAGTTGGGTTTCACACGTTAATGTCAGTCCGCACATAAATTTTGTCTGTCGTTACTTCATTGTTCTACGTGTTGTCGACTGTCACGAAACACAACACCAATTTGTTCTCTCAGTTACTTTGGGTACTTCGAATGTTTTTTTATTTCCCGTATCTGTCCCAAATGCCGAAATGAATGTCGAAAGAACATCATGTAATGCTGATGAATATTGGGTCCGAAGTTGACGCGGTACAGTCTTAAGTTGTCATTGGTGCTTTTTAAATATTCAATTGACTCATTTCGCATTTTAGTATACCAAATGATATTATTCTTCCCTTCATTGTTCCCTAGTGGAACACTGTAAGTAAAAGGTTTTGTATAGTCCGTAGTAATATTTTTATTTATTCTTTTTGGGTCAGAATCTATAAAAATGCTGTCCGGATTTTGTGGAATTTGAGGCAATGGCCCCATTCGTAATGAGACAGAAATTTCATTCATCTGAATCAATTCCCAGAAGCAAATGTGTTCAATAATCTGGTTAATGCTCCAGCGGTCAGGGCTTTCTTTAAAATTCCATTGTTCTTTTGTTAGATTTTTCGTTTCTGCTATGATTTCTTCTTTCGAACGAATCAAATTGTCCAACAGGTATTTTCTGTCAGCCTCTGTCCATGTTGGAGCTTCTGGCTCGTCTGTCTTCGTTTGTCCTTTGCTAAGATTAAGAAGTCCGAAAACAAGTGTCAGCGCTATTATGGTAATTTTCATAGTCATTAATTTTTGGTAGTCAACGGTCGCTTTGCATTTTTGTTTTTGTCAACCGAAATTTTGTCGGCTTGTTCGTCACTGTCCACGGGGCCAACCCAATTGGCCACAACGTTTGTGTATAAGGCGTGGCGGTTATCGAAGCCGCGTCCTATCAACGGGTGTAAACGAAATTAAGAAAATACTTTTAATACCTTGATGTCCCACCGCCATGACTTATACATTTTGTTGGCGGCTGTACCCATTCAGTTATCGGTCACCCTGGGATTAAAATATGTTAGATGACGCGTGAATTTGTTGTCCTCAAATACTGCTATAATGTCTGCCTTGTAAGTAGACCCATTTAGGTCGACTAATTCTATTTTCACATAAGTATCTGTCGGACTTAATACCTTTATCTCTTCAATTTTATAAATGGTCAGTCTTTGCTTTAGTTGTTCGAAGTCAATTGGATGTTTCTCCAATAATTTTATAACATAACCATCGGTGTTTAAACTATCCTCAACAATCGGTATTTCGTCAATGTCCAAACTAAAACCCTTGGCTACAATTGACTTTTCGTCCACATAAAATTGATAGTAATTTTTAACTACGTCATTTCTCTTAGTTAGATTCCAATAACCACATTCTCCGTTTAATGTGTCATAGTCAGAAATCTTAAAATTTCTATGAAATCTAAATTCGTTGTCAAACGGATCAAAGTCAACATTTTCTGATTGACAACTCACAATAATCAAAACAATCAATATCAGTCCTAAATTTCTCATTTGGTCAGGGTATTGCCGCCAACGTTTGTGCATAAGCAGTGGCGGGTGTTCGAAGCGCGTCACTGTCCCACGACACCAAACGTTATTTGAAAAACTAAACTACAAATTTACACTGAACCCAGCCATTGATTATGCACTTTGTTGTGGGCTGTTGGCTACCCTACATGTCTTCGTCAACTTCTTCTTTGATTTCAAATTCTTTCGTCTTTACGTCAAAGAAATGGTGAAACGCAAATGTCCAGTCAGTTTCTGGTTTTGAAATTACTCCAAAGAGTTCAATCTTGTCGGCTTCCACTTTATTTATCCAATAGCCATGAAAATTTGAAATCTCTAAAAATCCTTTGTCTAGAAACTCTTTGAAAGTCTCCTTTTTGAATAATGTGTCCACTAGAACTTGGTTGTCCTTCACTATTTTCAATTGTCTTTCGATGTCTCGGTATTTGTCAATGTGCTTTATGCTATCATTTGTATATTCCTCGGTAACGAAAGTGTCCAATGTTCTGTCAGTTATTGTTATTTGGAGACCTAATGTCTGAATAATAGTGTCCTTGACATTTACGGTTTTCTCCGTTGGGAAATACCGTTCAACTACTATGGTGTCGATGGTTAATGAGTTAGGGGATGAAGAAATGTCCGTTTGATTTGTCGTCTTAGTACACGATGCCAGTCCCGTTACTAGTAAAATTAATGTCAGTCGTTTCAATGCTCTCATTTTGTTTAGCCAATTGCCCACAACGGTCCGTGTATGCGCTGTGGCTATCCTTTTCTATAAAGTTAAAACTATTTTCAAAGCCATAGCACATACACCTTGTGCTTGTTGCACAACTACTTTATAAATATACGCATTCGAATTATATTTGGTCATGCAAGGCAATAAAGGTTTTCAAGAAAAGCTTTTCACAAGTTTTAAATTATCCGAACGAGT
>JBEIPP010000091.1:0-12961 GCA_040376995.1 Flavobacteriales bacterium | reverse complement strand
GAAGCAAACATCAATGGCCAATTAATTCCTATGGGCGAAGTAATGGATAACGTTGATAAAATATCTAGAGATAAACAAGTAGTGGTTCATTGCCGCAGCGGTAAACGCAGCGCTACAGTTATTGGTGCTTTAGAGAGTCAACATGGTTTTACAAACTTGTACAATTTAAAAGGCGGTATTTTAGCTTATATCGACGAGATAGGACTTTAATAAAAAGTTGTTTGAGCTAAGTTGTTAGTTTTTTGATATTCTAATAAACTCAGCTATTTCAAACAACCAAAAACTCAACTCAAGCAACACATAGATTTATGATTGAATTATTTAAACACATTTTACATTTAGATTTTGATTGGTTATTTGCCAATTTTGGAACGGCTATTTACATTGTTTTGTTTTTAGTTATTTTCATTGAAACAGGTTTAGTAGCCATGCCTTTTTTACCAGGCGATTCATTATTATTTACTGCGGGTTTATTTGCTCGCACAGGGCATTTAAATATGTCGTATTTATTAATCCTATTATTTGTGGCTGCAGTTTTAGGTGATAATTGCAATTATTGGATAGGCAGAAAAATTGGTATTAAAATTTTTGACATTAAGTTTAAAGGAAGAGCTTTAGTTAAAAAAGAATACTTAGATAAAACTCATTTATTTTTTGAAAAACATGGAACTAAAGCCATTATCATGGCTCGCTTTGTGCCATTTGTAAGAACATTTGCACCATTTGCAGCAGGTATTGGAGAAATGAACTATAAAAAATATTTAGTTTATGATATTTTAGGAGGTGCTTTATGGATTGGCGGTTTAACTACAGCAGGTTACTTATTAGGCGAGGTTGAATTTATTAGAAAACATATTGACTTAGTTTGCTTAGGTATTATTGGTTTATCAGTGTTGCCAATTTTAATTACTATGGTGGAGAATAAGATGGCAAGTAAAGCTTAATCAGTTTTTAAATACGATACAATAGAAAAGGAGCGAATTTCGCTCCTTTTTGTTTTGAATATAATTCACATTAAAACAAATCTTATTTAGAAGAAATAAATCTCTCTATTTGTTCATTTAAAACATCAACACTATATCTCTTTTTCACAAACTGTCTTACCTCTTCTGTTCTGCTTTCAAGGTAATTTATGTCATTAATAAAGCGGCTCAATTCATTTGCTAAACTTTCTGAACTATTAAAATTATTAATCACTTTTCTCATCTCATCATCAAAATAAATATAATCAGGAAATAGATTTGGTATTCCATATTTTACCATTTCGCCAACAGAACCTGATGCTTTTGTTTTTCCATATATTTCTTTATAAATACGAAATACAGTAGTTTCTTTAGTTGGCGTAATTAATAGATGGCTGCCAAACATTAGTTCGTTAAACTTTGATTGTTCAACAAAACCAGTAAATGATTGGATGGATATGATTTCACTTTTTAACTTGCTAAATTCTTCAATAACCCAATTACCATACTTTCCAACAGGTTTACCTAATAATACAATCTCTATAGGTTGGCTAATAGTGTCTTTAAGTAATTTTAAGGCAGTGATAACTGGTAAATAATCTTTTTTACGCTCGTCAATGATGCCTGGTATACAAATCCTAATTTTTTCTGTAGAATTAAATGGTTTAAATTCTCCATTAAATATAGACCCGGGAATTGTTGGAAATATTTTATCTTTTTTGCAAATGTTTTTCTCAATCACGTAATGCTTTACATTTTCATCAGCAAAGCAATAATAATCCATTTTGTTTACAACTTTCGGTAAATAATAAAAATCTAATTCTCCAATAAACTCTCTAACGATATATGAGGCGGCTTTAAATAAATTAAAAAAAGTTGGAATGATATACCAATGCTTTAATGGTTGTAAATACGTATGGGCGTTATGAATTCGGAGAATAGTTTTTCCTCTGAATTTTAGTTGATTATAAGTAGAGTAATGAGATGCAATAGTATTATAATAAATCCATTCGGCTTTATTAATCGAATTAAATTGTTCTTTAAAAAAAGCAGATGTGCTTTGATTGTCAGACTTTACTACCCATTTATAGCGTTTAGCGTAGACCTGATCTTTAAATGTATTATATATTTTTTGTGTAGTATATAATGTGATATCGTGAGTTGATTTTTCAAATACCTTACAAAAACAGTCTAAGTCTAAAAGATGGTATTCTAATTCAATAAAAGAAATAACCATAATAGTTTTAGTTAGTTTTTTTCTTTAATAAAATACAAGTTAAATGATGTTTTTTGTCAGCAGTGGTTGGTTTTAATGGATAAATAGATTCTCCCATTGTCCATAATTCGCCAGTAAATGCTTCGTAATATTCTTGACAAACAATTTCAGCATTATTATCATTTACCCAATGATTTACTTGTTCACGAGAATATACTTGTCCAATAAAAGCATGATCTTTACCATATCCTGCATTTGGATGGCGGTAAACATCTTCCACATAAGTGGTTTCGTTATATGGGAAAGTTAATACAATATGTCCACCTTCATTTAATAAGCTAAACATGCCTTTTAAAGCGGCTCTATGTTCAATAATATGTTCAAGAACACTGATACAAGTAATCATATCAAATTTTTGTGAAATAGATGGTTTTGTAATATCTAATTTGGTAATAGGCACATGACGATTACTCATGCCATTCGTCCAATATTTATCAACGTAATCACTAGCTGTCATTTTTATACCACAGTAATTTACAATATGAGGAAAAGCAGTTCCACCTGTACCAACATCTAACATGGTTTTTGGATAAAATTGTGCGATATATCTAAAAGCAAACGCAAACTCAACAGGGCGCTCATTCATTCTCTTAAGAGGGTATTTTTGTTCACGATAAAAAATAGGCTTCATAAATAAAAGCACTACTTTTTCATATATACTAAAAAGAAACAGGATAACGTTTTTCATTGATATTTTTTTAAGGTATCAAATATACTAATTAATCATTTCGGTCATTTAAAATTCTAAGATTTATCTCCTCTACAAGACCGCTTTTTACTTTAGTATTTGGTATAAAAATAAAATTATGGACATATTTCCGACTTTTCTCAAAGTCGTTTTGTTGTTGTAATAATTGAGGATTGATATCTAGGTTTGTTAGGCAAAAAGTAGAGCTGTTGAAATAAAAACAACTGTAATCAATTTGTTTAATTTCATTGATGATGATAGAAATATCTTCTGTATGATGGCGTTGTTCAATTTCAATAATAAGAACAGGCTTGTATTTTTCAAATGTTTTTAAACCGCCTTTTATCACTTCGTATTCATGACCTTCTACATCAATTTTAATGGCATCAATTTCATGAATAGCTTCTTCTAAACAAAATCCATCAAGTGTATTGGTTTGAACATCTAAAATATCAAAACCACTTTCATTGATTTCAATAAAATTTGTATTAAGAGTTCCTCTGGTTAAAAATTGAGTATGATTTATTTTGGGAATTTTAAATTGTGTTTTTGTTTTTACATTAGATAAAGCAATGTTTTTAATATTTGCTTTAGGGAATAATGTTTTTAATCGTTTATTAAGCATTGGTATTGGCTCAAATGCATAAATTTGTTCTTGTTTAATTGTTTTATTTGCAATTAAAACAAATGAACCTATATTGCTTCCAACATCAAAAAACACTGAGTCATTATTTAAAAAGTACGGAAACAAAAGCATTTCAAGCTCAACTTTATTTTCATCATAATTCTTCCATGAAAGATTAATGTATTGTTTTAAATATTTATTTTTATAGGCTTCAGGACTAACAAAAATAATTGCTTTTTGTAAAACACTTGATATTTTCGACTTTATTGCGCTAAGCATTTTTTTTTATTTTTTATTTAATTATAATTATGAGAGAGATGCTATTGAAAAAGGGCTGTAAATAATATCAATACATACTTTATTTAGTAATTATAAATTCATCGATTAAGTGTTTTTTATTTGGGTGTACAAAAAAACAATTAGTCACTCCATTATCTACAGTTCTTTTTATTGTACTTACCTTCTCTAGTCCATTTGGATGGTGATTATAAAACTCGTAGCCGTATTGCGTCATTAAATCATCTAAATTAGATTCGATTCTATTAAAAAGAATTTCACAAATTATAATTGGTTGATCATTAGTTAAAATTGTTTTCGCATTTTTTAATATTAAATCCTCAGTTCCTTCAGTATCAATTTTTATTAAATCAATTTTTGAATGTTTATTGTTCTTTAAATAATCTTCAATTGTTAAGCAATTAACATTGTATTTTTCAAATGGTCTTCCAGTTGTAATTTCAGAAGTAGTACTTTCTCCTGCCAAATTATATTTTTCAGATTTATATTTATTATTTGTCACATCCTTAAATTCGATAACACCTGAATTACCAGCAAGTGCAATTGGTTCAATTTTTATTCTGTCAGAAAGATTGTTTGAATGAATTGTTTTTGCTAAATAATATAAGGAGCCTTTTGCTGGTTCAAAGCATGTTACTTTTAGCTTTGGATTTGCTTTGCATCCTAATACCGAATAGTAACCTGTATTAGCTCCAATATCAAAAAAAACATCACATTTTGTAATTAGTTTTTTGAAAACCGAAGAATATTCAAAATTTTTGCAACCGTCATAATATAAAACATGAGTTATATAATTAGTTTGATTTGTGTGTATGAAAAAAGATAGTTCATCAAATTTAAATTTTACTTTCCCCGACGGTGGAATTTTAAAAAAAGAAGTAAATAGGGCTTTATTTATATTTCTAATGATATAATTAATTTGAGGGTTATAGATAATTTTATAGAGTAATTGCATATTTCTAATTTTTCAAATTTGGTTTTTTAGTTTTTAAATTTACTTATAATTGTTTGGTAAAAAGGTCTTATTTCTTTTCTATAAAAAAATGCAGTTATAATTAATGTTAAGAAAGCAATCAAAGGATTGTATATGATAGCTTGATTATTTTTAACAATCAGTTGCAAACTTAATATTACTGCACATAATGTTAATGGTAGTATTATTTGTTTTGTAATATTTATGGGTATTTGCATAAATTTATTACTCTCAAAGTACACAAATAAAATTTGAAATGGTTTTGTTATTAAATAGGCTATAATGATGCCATTAAACCCTAAAAAATAAATTAGCAAATAGGTTATTAATAATTGTATGGAGGTTGCAAAAACAAAACTTTTGGCAATTAAGTCAGTTCTTTTATGATACAATAATGGCGCTAAATAAATATAATATAAAACTTTAAATATCTGGCCTAAAGTTAATATTGCTAAAAATGCCAGAGCTTTGTGATAAAAAGTTTTTTTAATGAACAGTGTAACAGCAAAGGGCACTGTGGTTAAGGTAATAATTATAGCAATAATAATAACAACTAAATAACCACTAGCATATTTGTTTACGACTTCTTTTATTTTTTCTTTAGAGGCTTTTTCTTTTATTAACGTGTAAATTTTTGGATAAATAGAGTTATTTAACCCAGAAAAAATTACTTCAATTCCAAGTGTACATTTTATTCCAAAATCAAATAATCCTACTAATTCTGTACTTAGCATTTTTTCAATAAAAAATCTATCACCGTTATTAAAAATCCAAAATAATATTAAAAATATGAGTAACGGTAAACAAAATTTTATGATTTCTTTTAAAAATTCAGAATCAGATTTAATCCCGTATTTTTTATAAATATATATAAATGCTAAAATAAAAATTACCACACCAGAAATTAATCTACCTGTTAAAGGTCCCATAATACTATCTCCAAATAAATGTAAGGCACTTATAGAAATGCCTATCGTTAAAACAAAGTTTATAATATTTAAAATTAAATACCTATTTGGTTGTTCGGTATAGATAAGATAATTACAATATAACTTAAAATAGGCATTAAAAAATGATGTTATAACTGTAAAATACATAAAGGGATAAAACTGCATTGGCGCATCATTTTCAAAATATGAATTAAAAATAAATGGTCCTGCAATAAATAGGAGGGCGATAAAAATTATAGAAAACAATAAGCTATAATAGTTTATTGCTGACATTCTTTTTTTTAATTGTTTTTCATCATGTTTAGATTCTATAATAATTGGCCCAATATAATGATCTAAACAAAAAACAAAAATGCTTTGAAAAAGCAATGAAAAAGCAAGGTGCAATGTCAAGTATCCATAATTTTTTTCATTTAAAATATCACCAGTATAAAATGGTAATAAAATAAATCCAGATAGCATAGGTAATGCTCCTACCAAGGAAAAAGTTAAGGATGACTTGAAAAATTTTTTAGAAATCATGAATGGTAAATGTACTTAAAAAATGAGTTATTTTAACTATAATATACTATATTTATAGTCTTAATAAAACAGGATTTTAAGGTTGTTTTAGTAAAAATAAATTCAAAATAGTGTAAAATAGAGTTCAACATTCCTTAAAAATGTTAGTTTTTGATAATATAAATTTAGCAATTTGGCTATTTAATAAACAAGTAATTTAAAAGTATAAAAAATGTATTTTTCTGCAAAAGCCCACAAATTTCATATTTTAAAAGATATAATTGGAGATAAAAAATTGAATATTTTAGATGTTGGTTGTGGAAATCATTCGCCTTCAGAAACTAAATTAAATTTTAAAAATTGTATTTATCATGGTATAGATTTAGAAGTTAATCCAAATTATTACGAAAGTGATAAAGCCGCTATTGAAAAAATGTTCATTTTAAATTTAGACGATTTAAATTTGATAGAAATTGAAAATAATTTTTATGATGTAATTATTATGTGTCATGTAATTGAGCATTTGCATCATGGAGAGGAGCTTATCAAATTATTAAATTCTAAGTTAAAAAAAGGAGGTTTTTTTTATATTGAATGCCCTTCTCCTAAATCTGTAAATTTTCCTTCAATGAAAGGAACATTAAATTTTTATGATGATAAAACTCATGTTAAAATATACAGTATTTCAACGATTACTAATACTTTAAAAGATGAAAATAATGTAATTAGTTCGGGGATAGTTAGATCTTTTTTTAATTTATTACTTATACCTTATAAAATTTTAAAATCTAAAATTAGTAGAGGTTATGTAAGAGCTTATATTTTTTGGGATTTATTTGGTTTTGCTAATTATGTTTTGTTTCAAAAAAAATAAAAATGCTAAACAAAAAAGTTCTCATCATTACCTATTATTGGCCTCCAACTGGCGGTGCTGGTGTTCAGCGTTGGCTTAAGTTTAGTAAGTATTTTGCTAAGTTTGGATGGGAACCTATTATCTATACGCCTTCAAATCCTGATTTTCCTATAAATGACGAAACATTGTTAAAAGATGTATCGCCTTCTGTTATAGTTTTAAAAACACCCATCAACGAACCATATGATGTTTATCGTAAAATAATGGGTAAAAAGAAGACGGAAACGGTTAATCAAGGTTTCTTGTCTGAAGGTAAGGAAAATAAGCTCCTTCAAAAGATGATGATTTGGGTAAGAGGGAATTTTTTTATACCTGACGCTCGTAAATTTTGGATAAAACCATCAGTTAAATATTTAACTAGTTATTTACAAAATAACAAAGTAGATGCGATAATAAGTACTGGTCCTCCACATAGTATGCATCTGATAGCATTAGGATTAAAACAAAAATTAAATATTCCTTGGATTGCAGATTTTAGAGATCCATGGACTCAAATTGATTTTTATGACCAATTACAGCTTACAAAATTTGCAGACAATAAACATAAAAAATTAGAAAAATCAGTTTTGCAAAATGCTAATAAAGTTGTAACCGTTAGTAGCAATTGGGCAAACGATTTAAATTCATTGTGTAATAGACCAATTAATGTGATAACAAATGGATTTGATGCAGAAGATTTTCAATTAATGAAATCAGAAACTTTATTGCCAGGATTTTTATTTCATCATATTGGAGCACTTAATAAAGATAGAAATCCTCATATTTTATGGCAAGTTTTAGGTGAGTTATGTAAGGAAAATCCATTTTTCAAAACGGATTTAAAATTAAAATTTACTGGTAAAACTGATGCTGCTGTTTTTGATAGTCTTAAATTGAATGGCATTATGGATAATGCTGAAAAAACAGATTATATGGCACATTCGGAAGTCGTTAAATTATTACTTAAATCTCCAGTATTATTATTGCCTCTTAATGATACGCCAAATGTACTAGGAATTGTTCCAGGTAAATTGTTTGAGTATTTAGCAGCTAAGCGACCAATTTTTGCAATTGGTAATCTACAAGGGGATTCAGCTAAAATTATTAAAGAAACAACTGCTGGAAGTATGGTTGATTTTAAAGATGTTGAAGGAACAAAACAAGCAGTATTAGATTTATATCAAAAATTTAAAACCAATCAGCTTTTTATCAATTCATCATCCATCGATAAATATTCTAGAGAAAATTGCGCAAAGGATTACGCCGCTCTTTTGAATGAGATTGCTAAATAAAAAAAGAGGTAGTAAATAATAGACTGCCCCCAATAAGTGACTAAACTTTTGAGTTCAGGCTATAACTACCTCTTTTTTATTTCTTAATTTTACAATATTAATTAGTATTTAAAACCTCGTGCGAATTTTTAATTCGCTCAGATAGCCAAATCTGGTATTAAATTTCTAATTAATGAAGGGGGTTGTGTTGTAGGTGTAAACTTGCGATACAACTTTTTTTAACAACCAAAAAATAATATTAATTCACTTTTAATTTAAATCCAACTTGTATGTCGGTTTCTCCTGGAGCATAAGAACCATCTTTTACATTCGGTTGGTGTTTGAGTTCAATTGTTAGAGGAGATTTTGCCATCATCATACTTGGAGCTGTCCATAAAGTTGATAATCCAATACCTCTATTATTCGCATCTAAATCAAGGTATTTAATATTAGTCATACTTCCACTTAAATAAGTATTGTATGGAGTGCCAGTTGGCGCTATACTATTAAAAAAGAACATGTGGTCAGCTCCTTCTTCTTCTACCTCATTCGAAATCGTATCTACAGGGCTTTTAGTCTCATCCAATAATAAGATAGTGGCTTTATACACGTGATTAGTGGTGATATTTATAATTGAATCTGCCCCACTATTTCCAAATGTTGCAGGATTACCACCAGCGCCATCTAAATCACTAAATACATAAGTTGTATTAGTGCGTGTGGTCGTGTCATGTAGTATTACTTTCATGGTTGTAATTAACTCTGTCTCGTTTGTTGGCGGTTTTGGAGCATCTGGTGTTGGCTCATCTGTTTTGTCTTTTTTACATGCTGTAAAACTCATTCCAATAATTGCAGCCAAGGCCATAGTTTTTAATCCAGTTTTGCTAAGTGCAATACCATTGCTTAATAGCGTTGTTTTTGTTGTTGTTTTCATTTTTTTGTTATTTATTTTGGTTAATTATTTTTTGTCATAAATAGTTAAAGGAACTTTTATTCTTAGTGTAAAATTTTGTCCTTGACTATTAGCAAAATACCTGAATCTATCTAAGTAGTCTCTGTATTCTACATTTAATAAATTATTAGCTGTTAAGCTTATTTGTAATTTTTGTTTTCCGAAAGCAAATGCACCACCAATTTCAGCAGACAGTAATCCATATTCTTTTGGTGGAGGAGCAAAATCAGTATTTTGTGGTACGCGCCATTGTTTGGTTATAAATTGGTAACCAGCTTGCAGATATATATCATGTATATTTTTAGATATTTTGGCATAGCCTTTAATGTCTAATGAATATCGATCAGATGGCATGTAAACTAAATAATCATTGATACTGAAATTCCAAGCTCTTAATAACATTGCTTTTGATGTGATTTCTAAATGATTAAATAATTGGGTTTGAATTTTTGCATCCATGCCACTTATTCTTGCATTGGCTTGTTTGTAATTAAATACTGGGTAAGCTCCTTTAATAGTTAATTCAGGTTGAGAGGCTGGATCCATGTATATAAAATTGCTAAATTGATTGTGATAGCCTGTAATTTCAATCATCGTTTTTTTATATTGGTATAGTCCAGTAAGTGTTAAGTTATAAACTTGTTCGGTTTTTAAATTGGCGTCGCCACGTTCGATGGAACCAACGCCATGATGAACACCATTACTATATAATTCGTTTGGAGCTGGAGCGCGCCAAGCAGAGCCAGCATTTATAAAGAAATTTAAATTGGTTTTTGGTTTTAAGATGGTTCCTACATTCCATGAAATATTATTAAAATTCAAATCTGGTTTTTGTAAATCGTTACCTATGTAATAAAAGGATTGTAGATGTTTTTGATCATATCTAATACCTGCTTCCAATTCAATATGTTGTTTCACATATCGTTCGCTTGCAAAAATTCCCCAAGTGTTATTGATGAAGTTTGGTACAAAAAATCTGCCTAAGTAAACATTCTTTTGATTCATATAACTTCCTCCAAATTGCCCTCTAAAGGATTTTATGTTTAAGTGTTCAATAACTAAATCTACTGTTTGTGATGTAATGCGATAGTCTAATTCTGGTTTATCAAGTGCTGCTAAAGCATTGTTTAATGGTTTATGCTTATCGTATTCTTTCCTGATGTTATATTGATATGCATATTGTAAGTTGGCTATCCATCTTGGGGCAAGGTGTAGGTGAAATTTTGCTTTTGCTAATTCATGTGATATATCTTGATAAGGCCTATCAATATTGTAAGTAAAAGTGGCTAAACTATCTTGTGGTTTTTGAGCGTTAAAAGCATTTTTTAAATCAGTTAAATTGCCAATATGTGCACCGCTAAATATTCCTATTTTAGTATTAAATTGAGAGTAGTAACCTTCAACTCCCCAATTTTTACGGTGGTATCCAAGCGCATACGAAAAATTAAGTTCTTCAACTCCTGTGTTTTTTAAATAGTAAGTTGGCGTTTTGGTTGTTCCTCCTTTTTTATAAGTTCCTTGAATTCTCCAATTAAAGCCTTTTATTTTGTCAAAATATCCTTGCAAAATTCCTGAGGCAACTCCTGTTTGTCCATTGCTCATTCCCACTAAATTAACTTCTCCTGTAACGGAAGCTGTATCTGGTAAATCATTTGGTTCAACTAATATCACGCCAGCCATTGCATCACTTCCATAACGAACTGCATTTGCTCCTTTAATAACCGATAATTTTTGAGCAATAAAAGGATCTATTTCTGGAGCATGCTCATTTCCCCATTGTTGCCCTTCTTGCCTGATACCGTTATTTAAAATCAACACTCTATAACCTTGCATACCATGGATCATTGGTTTAGATATAGTACTTCCAGTGTTTAAAGTTGTAACACCACTAATTAATTTTAATGATTCTCCGAGTGATTGACCACGAGTGCCATCCAATTCTTTAGATTTTATTTCGTTAACGGTTTGCGTTTTTGTCATATCAGGTTGTTTATCCATGATATCTATTTGACTTAACTCAACTGCACTATGAGGTAATTTTATGGTGAGTTTTGTGTCCCCAGTGATATGAACAGAAACAACTGTATCTGTGCATCCAACATGTTGAATAACGAATTGGTACAGGCCTTCACAAAGATTGGTAAATTTAAAACTACCATGTTCGTTTGTAATCTGGGTTTGATTAGATGCTTTTAAAATCACAAAGGTCCCATCTAACTCTTTACCATCATCTAAATCAATAATACGCCCACTAAATGAAAAATGGCAATCTTGTTGCGCCCAAATATTTAAACTTAGGGATAATATCAAAACTAAAAATATATGTACGCGATAACGCTGTTTCATAATAGAAATAAAATGTGGGCGTTTAGTGTTTAGTAATGCGAAATCTATTTTACTGGATCATAACCGCTTCCTCCCCATGGATGACAACGCATGATACGTTTTAAAGCCATCCAACTTCCTTTAAAAGCTCCATATTTGTTTACCGCATCTAAACCATATTGCGAACAAGATGGTGTAAAGCGACATGACGGCTTTAGTAAGGGAGAAATTGCGTATTGATAAAAGCGAATAATCGCTAAGGGAATAAATTTCAATGTATTGTTTAATAGGTTAGTAACTCAAATTATTTAAAAATAAATTAAGCTACTGTTGGCGGACCTCTTAAAGGAGCAATGAAATAATGATGTCTTTGTATAGACTCTTGTTTATAAAAAAAAGATGTTTGTTTCGCTTCTTTTAAAGGCAAGAAATTTAAAATGAATTTAAAAACAGTAAAATATACTGGAGTGTCAAATTTTTCGAAATTACAATCTTGATTATCGCCTAGTTCATCAACAATTGTTTCAGATGTTGGCTGAACAAATCCATGATTATGCCCCAATAAACTGTGAATGTATACTTTAGGAACAGCTGCAAATAAAACAACGGCTAATAAAGCAAACGATAAAAATATTTTAATTTTTGTTTTCAACGATTCAAATATACATACTTATAAATAAAAAAAACATGGGTGGAAAAAAAGTTTAGGGGGGGGTTAACAAAAATTTAATACAGCATCTACATAATTAGTTCAGAATCAAAGCTTACTGTTGTAGTATGATTAAATTATATAGCATATTGCTAGTGCTAATTGTTTTTATTACTAATAATTATTTTTCTCAAAACAATATAGATACTCTCAAGCTTCCATTTGCTATTGCTAAAGAAAAACGCTTATCAAACGAGGATTTGGCAAATAAAAAAGAAGGTGTTTATGTAACAGGCGCACCTGATATTAGCAGCGACCCTGTTAACGGTTTTGGTTATGGCGGAGAAGGAATGTTGTTTTTTAATGGAAAAAATCAGATCCGTTTTTTGCATATACATCATATCGTGCTAGTTTAGGTATAATGTTATTTAATACTACTCGAAGTCAACGTGAATTTATGCTAAAACTAGATGTTCCTTATATATTTAACCCAGATTATGCATTAGGAATCGTAATGAGAGTTGAAAGCTTAATAAAACAGACACTTTTTTGACTGAAGCATAGTAACCACTATGATGAAGGAGAAAAAGTGGCAAAGCG
>JBEIPP010000128.1:0-8608 GCA_040376995.1 Flavobacteriales bacterium | reverse complement strand
TTTCTGAATATCCGTAATTAGGCATAATTTTATATATTTGTCTAAAAATCAAAGAGATGAATTTATTTAGCTTTACAGCAAATTTCACTAGCGAGGAGAGTTGCCGTCTTCATTTTAAAGCAGAACGAGACAAGCAAGGCGTAGTATGTAAATGTTGTTCGCATACAGAGCATTACTGGATAAAGAGCAGATGGAGTTATGAATGTAAAGCATGCCGACATCGCACTTCTTTACGTAGCGGAACCATTATGGAATCTTCCAATTTGTCTTTTTTAATTTGGTACAAAACCATGTTTTTGTTAAGTGCTACGATTAAAGGATTTTCTAGTAAAGAAATACAAAAACAGTTAGGATTAAAACGTTACGAACCGGTTTGGGCTATGGTACACAAGCTTCGTAAAGCAATGGGTAACAGAGATGCAAAGTATACGCTAGAAGGATTGATAGAAATGGATGAGGGATATTTTAGTGTTGAAACCTCTGAAATAGAAAGAAACAAGGGTATTAGAGGAAAAGGCGCAAAAGGAAAAAGCAATGTAGCGATACTAGCTGAATCGACTCCATTGGAAAATTTAGAAACAGGAGAAACATCAAGTCATTGCCCTTATTTTAAAGCAAAAGTTTTAAGTGGTCATTCTTCTGAGGATATAGATAAAACCCTACAAGAATCTATTGACAATAAAAGCATTGTATTTACAGATAAAAGTACCTCATATGTAAATATTGCTGATTATGTTGAGTTACACATGACTGAAAAATCAACCAAGAAGTCAACAAAAGAAACTTTGCGTTGGGTTCATATTACTATAAGTAATGCTAAAAGAACTTTGCTTGGAAACTATCACAAAATAAAGGGCAAGTATTTACAGCTTTATCTTAATGAGTTTGTATACAAGCTCAATCGAAGATATTTTGGTGAACGAATCTTTGAAAGGCTTGTTATTGCTAATATTACAGGGTTATGATAAATAACGGATATTCAGATTTTTTTTTAACTTTTCGCTTATTTTATCGGTAAAAGGAGTTTTTTAACAATTAAAATATTCGTTTGGTCTGTTAATTGTTACCTCTTTTTTGATTTTTTTGTATAATTTTAAAATTTACTAATTTATCAAATGAAGCAAATCATTTTGGTATTTAAGTTATAGATATACTTAAAATTAAAGCGCATAATTTCCTTATAGATAGGGATATAAAAAAATAAATAATTGAATATGAAAAAACTTTTTTTTACCTTCTTTGCAAGCATCACATTTATCTCTTTTTTTGGTCAAGCTCCAAAAGAAATTAATTATCAAGGAGTAGCTAGAAATTCGAGTGGAACCCTACTTTCAAATCAAAGTATAGGCATTAAATTAGATTTACATCAGGGGAGTGCTACTGGAACTATTGTGTTTTCGGAGTCTCATAATAAAACGACCAATTCATTTGGTTTATTTACATTAGGTATAGGTTCCTTTAATACTACAGGGTTTACTTCCATTAACTGGGCCAATGGGCCTTATTTTTTAGAGGTATCAATGGACCCAGCTGGAGGAACGTCTTATTCTTCAGTTGGAACTCAGCAATTTTTAAGTGTGCCTTATGCGTTATATGCTGAAACTGCTGGTAACTCAAGTTCTACTCCAACAATTACAATTAATGCACCTAACACCGTAACATCATCAGCGGGTAGTTATACTATTAATGTGCCCGCTGCTATTTCTTATTCAGCAGGTACAGGGATTGATATTACAGGAGGTGTTATTTCTAATACCGCCGCAGCGGTAACTCCTACTATTAATAAAGGAGGAGTAGCAAATGTTACTAATCCTTCTGCTAATGTTTATTTAGTAGATGTTCCTGCTCCAACTTTAAATTATAACTCTGGAACAAATGAATTAACTTTAACTCAAAATGGAGCTTCATCAACAGCAACATTAAATGGTACAGGATCTAATACTATAAGTATAGTTGGTGCAGGTTTAGCTACAGTTACTCAAACAACAGGTAGTACATTTACGGTTAGTGTTCCAAATCCAACTCTAAGTATTGGTAGTGGTTCTATCTCAATTAGTAATGGAAATTCTATTGCAATTCCTAGTCCTAGTTTATCAATAAATTCTAATTCATTAACCATTAATGGTCCGGGAGGAAATACAGTTTTGTTGCCTTCTGCATCTACAACTTCTCTTACACAAGGTTTAAATGTTACGGTTACTGGTTCAGCTCCAAGCTATACAGTTAGCGCGCCAGCATACTCAATAACTTTACCTGGCGGTAACACGGTTCAAATAACCAATGGAGTTAGTACAAGTACAGCGGCCATTAATGCAACAAGCTTAACTTTAACTGGAGTTAGTAATAATATTTTATCAGCAGGTGGTAATACGGTTGGTTTAAATACTTATACAGTTGGTAGTAATTTAAATATGTCTTCTGGACCTAATTATACAATTACATCTCCAAGTTATTCATTAACATCAAATTCAAATACTTTAACTTTATCAAATGGATCAGCTATAACAACAGCAACAGTTCCAGCTCAAACACTTCCTTTGCTATCATATACCTCATCAGCAGTTTCTGGAATTTTACAATCCGGTCCAGTTACAAATACAGTTTCAATCCCAAATTATACTTTATCAAATACGTCTAATACCATTACTTTAAATAACGGAACAGCCAACTCAACGGCAATTATTCCAGTGCCAACCTTAACTCTTGTAGGCTCAACTTTGCAATCTGGTCCAACATCTAATACGGTTAGTTTATCTGCTATCAATAATTGGTCGGTTACTAGTGGTGTAATTTATCCTAGTACCTTAACTAATAGCGTTGGAGTTGGTATTAATAGTTCGTTAGGAGGAAGGGTAGGTATATCTCACACTTCGTCAACAACATCACCACATATTAATTTAATTTCACCAACCACTTCTGATTTTGGTAGAGTGAAGTTTTCAAACACAGGTTCTAGCAGTTATTTTTCGTTTGAAGCTAGAAACAATACTGGTGGATTGGCAGATGCTTTTAATATTGCTCATAACAACGGAATTGATGAAAAACAGGTATTTTTAATTAATGGTAATCGTAATGTATTTATTAATAATTTAAATTTACCATTAGCAGCTTTTCATGTAATGACGCACTCAACAACTCCAAATGGTTTGGCCGTTGAAGGATTTAATAAATTTGGTGAACTAATCATTGCTAGAAATAATCAAACAGGATTGTCAGGCAGTCGTCAACCAATCTTTGCTACTAATGAAATAGGTCGAATTACTTTTTCAGGAGCGTCTTCTACTGTTTATCCTAATGAATATACAGGTGGTAGTGCAAATATTAGCGTAAGGGCTACAGATAATTTTGCTCCAACAACTCAAGGAAGTGAAATGTATTTTCAAACGGTTCCCACAGGAACAAATGTATCAAAGGATGTTATGAAGTTAACGCAAGATGGTTCAGTTGAAGTGACGAATATGTTGCGTATTCCTTATGGGGTCCTCGCTTCAGGAAAAGTATTAACCTCTGATGCAGCAGGTAACGCTAGTTGGCAAACGCTAGCAGCTCCAGCAGCTGCTTGGACATCAACATTAGGTGTAACAACTTTATTAAATAGTTCTGATAATGTAGGAATCGGAACTAATATTCCGCAATCAATATTACATGTAGAAACGGATGGCTCATTAGATAAAGGTTTGAGAGTTAGTAATTCAAGTTCAATAGTAAACGGACCAAGTATATACTTAGATGGTCAAAATCAAGATTGGTCTATAACGGGTTCTAATGCTGGAAACGGTTCAGGTGCAAATAAGTTTGTTATTAGAGATTATTCAAATGCGGTTGATAGATTTGTTATAGATAACACCGGAAATGTTGGTATAGGAACAACTTCACCTATAAATAAATTACATGTAAATGGCTCAATAGCAATAACTGATGGTTCTCAAGGTAACGAAAAAATATTAACTTCTGATGCTACAGGTAAAGCAAGTTGGAAAGAGCCAAATAGAACAGTTTATATTAAGGATGTTAAAGCTTCAGGTAATGATGGAGGAAATTTCACAGCAAATTTTTGGGTTACTAGGACTTTAAATACTATTGAAGGAGATGCTTTTTTAATTACACTTGCTGGTAATCAAATTACTTTACAGCCAGGAACCTATTTAATAGATATTGTAGCTCCTGCATATAGAGTTGATTCTCATAAAGCTAGGTTGCAAAATATAACAGATAATACAACTGATATTGTTGGAACGTCAGAGCATAGCTCAAATGGAGGAGGAGGACAGGCAATGACACAGAGTAGAATAGTAGGTACAATAATTATATCCTCCCCAAAAGTATATGAGGTTCAGCATCATTGTTCTCATTCACATGGTAATGGTTTCGGGCAACCATGTGGATTTGGACTAAATGAGATATATACTTTAGTAAAAATAATAAAAGTAAAATAGATTTATTATCGTTTAATTATCTATATAAAATTTTAAGTTAGTTTTAGATTTTAAAAATGAAAAATAATTATATTTTAATATGTATTTTCGTACTTCTTGTAGTTGTTGGCAAGTCTCAAACAATAACACCTTCCGTTATTAACACTTCTGGAGGCGGCGGAACGGTTGGCTCAACTGGAGTAGAAACTTATTACAATATAGGAGAACCCATTACTACAACTATTGGCAACATCAATAACGTCATCACTCAAGGGTTTTTGCAGCCTGATATTTTTGGAGTATTAGATTTAAGTATTACTCCATTGTTTCAAAATGAGAGTTGTTTAAATCAAAAGGATGGACTGATTTCTTTAGCATTAAATACAGTACCGAGTAACGCAAGTCAATTATTATATATTTGGTCGCCAACAACTATTTGTCCATCGCAAAATTGCACAAGCGTAAATAGTTTATCACCAGGGTTATATAGCGTAAAGGTTTTAGCTATTAATTCAAGTAGTGTTACTGTTGATTCAGTAATTTTTAATTATACTGTTATTGCAAATGCAGAACCTTGTAATATAATTGTTTACAATGGTTTTACACCTGATGGAGATGGGTTAAATGATAATTGGATTATCGAAAATATTGAAAATTATTCTAATAACACAGTGACTATTTTTAATAGATGGGGAAATAAAATTTGGAATACAACTAACTATAACAATACTTCAAATGTTTGGGACGGAAAAACTCAAGGAGGTGCAACTTTAACAAGTGGAACTTATTTTTATGTTATTGAATTTGAAAACGGTAGTGGTATAAAAAAAGGTTGGGTGGAATTAACCGGTAAATAAAAATATGAAAAAAATATTATGTATATTGAGTTGTATGGTTGGTTTATCAATATTGGCCCAACAAGATCCTCAGTACAGTCAGTATCAATTTAATCAAATGGTAATTAATCCTGCCTATGCAGGAAACAAAGATGCATTAAGTGCTGTGATTGATATTAGAAAGCAATGGGGTGGATTTCAAGGAGCTCCCTCAACGCAATCCTTTAGTTTTCATGGACCTTTAAAGAAAAAAAGGATTGGATTAGGATTAAGTGCTTATAACGATGCTATTGGCCCAAAGAGAGTGACAGCTGCCTATAGTAACATTTCTTATATTTTACAATTATCTAGCAAATTAAAATTATCATTTGGATTAAGAGCAGGTTTTGTGAATTATGTATTTGATTTTAATAAAATGAATTATAAAGACCCAGGCGAAACAAATGCATTTGCAAACATGTCTTCTAATAAAATTAAACCTGATTTTGACGCAGGAATTTATTTAAAATCAAATTCATTTTATGCAGGCTTTAGTGCTACGCATTTAAATTCAGCCTATATCTATAATGATAAGATTTCTTATACTAATGTTTCAGGAAATCAAGTCGAATATGATTTAACATATAAATTAAACACTCACATATTTGCTATAATCAGTAAAGGTTTTTCAGTAAATGATAATTTAGTCATTAATCCAACTATTATATATAAAGGAACAATTGCTGTATCTAATGTTGATGCTAATTTGAATTTTTTAATTAAACAAAGAGTCTGGTTAGGTGTATTTTATCGCTCTGACGCTACTCTTGGTGGATTGATGCAAGTGTATGTTACTGATAAAATAAAAGTAGGATATGCTTTTGATATGAGTATGGGTAAAGTTCAAAAAAGATTAGGTAATGGTCATGAAATTATGATTGGTTTTGATTTAAATACGTTTAAATCAAAAATGTTATCTCCTCGTTATTTATAAAATTGTTCTATTGAATCTATGAAAAAAAAAATCATATATATTGCATCTCTTTTTGTTTTTGTGTCCATTTTTGGTATGGCACAAATGAAAAAAGCTGAAAAATATTTTTCAAAATTTAATTATGCAAAAGCAATTCCTTCATACGAAAAAGTAGTAAAAGCAAAATCTATCGATAAACAAGCGGCTATGATTAAATTAGCTGATTGTTATCGTATATTAAATGACTATTCTAAAGCCGAAAGCTATTATTCTCAAGCAATAAGTTTAGGTAATGTTCCAGCTGAGGTAAATTATAATTATGGAAATGTTTTAAAGTCTAATAATAAATATTCTGAAGCACTTAATCAGTATTATGTGTTTTTGGAAAATAATAAGAATAGTAAAATAGCAAAAAACGCTATTAAATCTTGTCAAGAAATAAAGTATTGGGAATCAAAACCTAAAGAATATGAAGTAAAGAATGTTGAATCTATAAACACAAAGCGTTCTGAGTTTTGTCCAGTTGTTGTAAATAATAAATTAATATTTATTGCAGAAAAAGTAAACGATATCATTGATTTCGAAACTTCGGCTACTAATAATCAGCCTTATTTAAATATTTTTTCTTCTGAAATTAAAAATAATGAAGTGAAAAAAGAAAAGCTTCTTTCTGAAAAAATTAATTCAAGTTTTCATGATGGTCCTATTTCATTTACTAATGATGGTAAAATTGCCGCATATACTCATGTGAATTATATTGTAAATAAAAAAAATAAAAATTTTATCAATAGAGCTAAAATTTATTTCAGCGAAATAAAAGGTAGTTCTTTTTCTAATCCTAAACCATTTATTTATAATAGTGATGAGTATTCTTGCGCTCATCCAGCATTAAGTCCTGACGGTACTATTTTATATTTTGCTTCAGATATGCCTGGAACAATAGGAGGACAAGATATATGGATGTGTAAGAAAAACGGAGACGGGTGGGATAAGCCAGTAAACTTAGGGTTTGATATTAATACATCTGGAGATGAAGTATTTCCTTCTGTGAAAAAAGATGGAGCATTATATTTTTCATCAAATGGATTGCCAGGATTTGGTGATTTAGATATTTTTTCGGCAAAACAAAAAGAAGGTAAGTGGTTATTAAACAGAAACGAGGGATTGTTTTTAAATAGTAAAGCAGATGATTTTGGAATTTCTTTTTTAAATGATACAGTTGGATATTTTTCTTCAAATAGAGAAGGAGGAAAAGGCGAAGATGATATTTATTATTTTAAATTCACTAATAAAAGTATAGTGTTAGATGGAACTGTTTTGTTAACAGAGAATTCTAATGATCCTGCAAAAAATATAAAAATATATTTACTAGATACTAATGGTAAAGCTATTGATTCTTCTAAAACGGATGATAAAGGTTATTTTGTTTTTAAAGATTTAGATGCTGATAAAGTGTATATGGCAGAAGTAGAAAGCAATGAGGTGAATTTGAAAAATAAATATCGTTATTATTTAGCTGATAAAAATTCTAATATTACTCGTATTACCCACAGTAATGGACCAAGCCAAAAGTTCGTATTTAAAAATTTACCAGTAGATCCAAATGGAATGCCCGATTTGTATAACGATGATGATTTGAGTTTAGGAGGTAACTTATTGTATGGCGAAAATCCTAGTAAACCAATAGCTAATAAAAAAGTAATTATTAAAAATGAATTTGGTGATATTATAAAAGAAACAACAACTAATGAGTTTGGTGCTTTTGCTTTTAGAAATTTACCTTTAGATCAAAATTATTTGTTAACCGTTATTGATGATGATATGCCTGTTGACACCAAAATTATATTAACTAGCAAAAGTGGAAAGGAAGTTAAAATTGCCCATTCTGATTCTAAAGGAAAATTCATTTTTTCATTGTTAGGTGTTGATAAAACAGCTATTTCTGATTTATTACTTAACGATGCAGATTTAATTATGTCGTTAACAGGTTTTTTGTATAACCAAGATAAAAAAGCAATCAGTAATGCAAAAGTAACCATCTTTAATCAATCTCAAATGATTGAAAATATTATTACAGACGATAAAGGAAAATTCTCTTTTAAAAATTTAGGAGCGGATAAAAATTATTTATTTGCTATTGATGAATCTGACCCTAAGTTTAATAGTGTTACTAAAATATTCGTAGCCGATTCAAGAGGACGTATTTGTAAGGAAGTAAATCGAAATACCAATGGTAAATTTCAATTTAATTTATTAGAAATTGATAGAACAGCTTTAGGAGATTATTCTCTAGACGATCCTTGGCTAGAAGTATTAGCAATGAAGAATAAAGAAAAGAAAGAAGCTATTACTAGTATTGACGGTTTATATTATGCATATGTCGATTTTAAAATTTATGCAGATGG
>JBEIPP010000265.1:0-2714 GCA_040376995.1 Flavobacteriales bacterium | reverse complement strand
GTCTTCTAGACTGCTTACTTGCAGTTGGTTGCGAGCTATTCCTTGTATATGTTGCTTCGTTAAAGGTAAAAAAACTATAACTTTCTTACAACTATTTTACTATATTTGGTGCAAGGATTGTGATGTTTTTTCACAGTCTGACGTTATAGGGCATTTTAAAACAAACCGCAAACAGACAAATAGATGGCATACTTAGTATTAGCATATCCAGAACTGACAAGTGAAAGTTTCGACAGAATTCAAAGTTATCGCAAGGACAACGACGAACTATTTTTCAACGTAGTCAATCCTCATTTTACGATTGTTTTTCCTGTGTTTGACATTTCAGAAGAAGAATTTACTAGAGAAGTAAAAGACAAATCTGCAAATTCGGTAAAATTTGACTTTATTATTCGGTGTGCAACAATTAATAAAGATGCTTTTAGTGACTATTTTCATACTTTCTTAGTGCCGGACGAAGGATACAGTAGAATAGTGAAACTTCATGACAAACTTTATAGCGATAAACTCAAAGACAACTTGCGACTTGACCTTGATTTTGTACCTCACATAGGTATTGGAAATTCACAAGACAGATATAAATGCAAGAAAATGGTTGACGAATGGAATAAGAAGGAGTTTGAGTTACGAGGTACAATTTCACGGCTGACAATTGTAAGATATGAAGACGATGTTGTAACGACAATTGAAGAAATTAAACTTAAATAAAGAAAAACGTCCTATAACAGGCGTTTGGCTCAATGGCGGGTGAAGTGGTTAATTAAAAATTCTACCTCGCATCAACTTTTGTGGTGTATTGACAGTTTTTTGCTTCTAAATCCGCCACTTCGCCAAGCTGCGGCACGTTGGCGGTAATTTTTTTTGTACAATCAGGTAAAAAATGAAAGGACTGATAATTTTAATTCCTCTTGTAATAGCACTTAATGGACTTTGGTTTTGGGTTAAATCAATACTAAGTGACAACGGATACAAAACAAGCTATTGGTTTCATTTCTCGGACATCTTTTCCTACTCAGAGTCACCCGAAGGGGACTCTGAGCATTTGCATCTGGTCAATATTGTTACCAACACTTTTCTTTTTAATCAACCCTCAGCTACTTGCAAAAGCAAGCAGCGTGTATTACTTTTATAAAGGCTCCTAAACAATAAAACAGCAATTAATTACTGCCATAAATAGGTTGTGGCCCAATTAAAAAAAATGATAACGACTGCTAAGCCCAATATCTATAAACTACTATTTATAAAACTATGGCTATTCACTACCATTTTAATGCTATTAATTATAGTATTAGAAGTAATAACAAGTCTATTAAACCTAAATACATTAACCATATCCATAGTATCGATACTTTTTTTAATTGGCTTTATTGGTTCACTATTTTTGTCGCAAGGAATACATACAATATCAATTGACGGAAACATTTTTACTGCGACAAATCTTATAACAAGAAAATCATTAACCTTAAACATTAGCGATTTTAAAGAATTTTACATTCATATCCATTTTAAAAGATATGCTGGATTTCAATTCGATTTAGTTTTTTCAGATGCTAATACTACGTACGAACCTATATCATTATACTACTTAGAAAGTGTTCATGAATTAGTAAACGAACTCGAAAATAAATTGAGAAATACAACAAAAGATGAATATAGAATTCTTGATTTCCTAAAAACAAATAATAAAAATTAGAAAAGATAAAACTACCCTCAACAACATCTACACGCTATGGCTTCGATAATAGTTTTAACTTTATAAAATAGGCAAGCCACAGCGCATACACAGACCGTTAGCTGTGATTTTATGACGATACTGCAAGACATAAGAAACAAAGTGAAAAAGTTCCGACCAACAAGTCAGGAAGTAAATCTCTTTGACCCTAATCTGAACGACAAATCAACTCGACTTTTCAAATTCAAAGACGACCATGACAACAGATTTAAAATTTGGGTTTTTACTGACACTGTTAAGTTGGAAACACCTCTGACAACTTCTTTACTTTTCACCATAAACTACCCTGACAAAGTATGCTTAGCTAAAAAACTAATGTTTGAAGAAATTGGAATAGGGAAAATATATTCGGACAGCTCAAAAGACGACCAAATTCAACTTTGCATAAAACTTCTAAATGACGACTTGAAATCACTCAACTTGGACTTCAATGAAGGTTTGACAGTTTATGGAAATTCACTACAACTGACATTGAAGCAAGACAGGCATATAATTCCTGAAATTGAAAGTTTAAAAAGGATTAAATCGTTAATTGAGCTAAATTTTCCGGAAGAAATTGAAAAAATAGATTTCTCCAACTTGCCAACAGACCTTAGACAGATACTAAAGAAATTTTGGACTTTGGCTATCTCAGACGACTTTGAAAGAGAAGAGAAAATTCAAACCTTGACAAAGAAGCAACGAACTGACTTCATTGAAACACTTGAGCCAAAACTTGAAGTTATTAACGCATTCCTAGACACTTTCAGTGACAAACCATTATCAGAAGAAGCAATTAGGCTTCAGAGTTTGGCGGAACTATTAATTGAATTGACATATGAACACGGAGAGAAAAACCACAGCTAACATGGGGTTTTGCCTGTGGTCGGTGTTGTCACCATAGTTGTTAACTTAAGGAAGTTCATTTAAGAGATTTAGAATTTGATAATGAGTTTGTTTTTTAGCAGGATGCTCACATTTTGTATTCTCAATTAGAGTTAAG
>JBEIPP010000096.1:0-12378 GCA_040376995.1 Flavobacteriales bacterium | reverse complement strand
AAAGCTTCATAAAATGTGTCTAAATCTTTTTGCTAGTTATAGTTTTTTCAGATGTAGATATTATTGTTTTTTAGTTGTCATACCTGTCTGCCAACAGGCAGGTGGTATAACCATGTTTATCTTCTCCCAATAGCTATCGGGATGTGTTTGTACTATTGACAACATTACTATTTCATGAGTTATCCTTGGTTCCATATTCTAAAACTAATTTAATTTACTTAACAATACGATTAGTCTCAAAAAAACCTTTGCTTTTAAAACAAAAGAGAAGCAATTATTTTATAGAAATGAAAAAACAATTATTACTAATTACACTATTTATAACTTTTGTTACATCATTATTCTCTCAATCAGCATGGAGTATACGACTTAAACCCAGATTACGCATTAGAAAATCTATTACGAGCTGAAACCTCTTCAAAACAGAACGCTTTGTCACTTTTTCTCCTTCATCATAGTGGTTACTATGCTTCAGTCAAAAAAGTGTCTGTTTTATTAAGCTTCCAACTCTCATTACGATTCCTAATGCATAATCTGGGTTAAAAGTAAAGTTGAACTCCGTTCATATAGATTAACCAATAAAATTGAAATGGCAGAAGCTAGTTTAGCAGGCGCCACTATTACTTTGTATAAAGGATTAACTGTAGTGGTTCAAATGCAAAGTGATGGAAATGGGGAATTTATTATAGAGGTTCCTGCCAATGGTAATTTTGTATTGGCGATTAGTTATGCAGGATGTAATACAAAGAGATTTGCTATTTCTACAATGGGGGTTCCTGAAGCAATTGCTAATGATAAATACACTCCCTCTTTTGGTATTGAAGGTATAATTATGGCTAGGGCGTTTCCAACAATTGATTGTTCAGTTTTATCTCAATCTTTAGCAAAGATTCGTTATGTGGATAAAGGAAAAAAGTTTGATGACGATGATTTATATACTAACCAAATGTTAGGTTCACTATCTCAGTTAAGAAATGCAGAAAATGAATTGTTAGAATGTTTTACATCTACAAATAATGCTGGTGATATAGCTTTAGTAAAAGGAGATTGTCCCTTAGCTAAAACTAACTACGTAAAAGCAATGACTATTATCCCAGGCCAAAGATATACAGCAGATCAATTAATTAAAGTTGGAAATCGCTTCCTCAAACTCTAGGTTCTGCTAAGTATAATGAAACAATTAAGCATGCTAATGAATTATTTAAAATGAAACGTTATGCAGAAGCAAAGCCAGTTTATGAAGAGGGCTTAAAACTAAAGCCGAATGTTCCATTATGCATGTCTAAATTGGCTGAAATAGAAAAAATTATAAAGAAGTGATCCTTAATGATTTTAAAGTATTCGTTATATACACGTTTTTTATGCTATAGAAAAATGGATACACTAAGGGTAAATGAACTTAATAAACATTCAAGATAATTTATTAGAAATGAGGCTTATTTTAAAGCTAATTCTGAAGTCAATATATCCTTTAAGATTTCTGACAATCTATTGTTTAAATAGGGCAATTCAATGCTTTGATTAATTTGGAAACCATTACAAATTACCAATAGATGAACAAAAAGAAAATTTTGAATGAAAATTTTGAAAATTGGAAAGGAAACATACAACAGATGGATGATGTTTTATTGATTGGAAAAAGAGGTTAGCCAAGATAGAAATTTCAAAATTGTTAAAATATTGTCTTTTTTGTGATTAAGTTTTTCTGAAAATTACTCTGATCTTTTGTAAATTTGATTTTACACACAAAATAGTAAATCAATAACGCAAATATATAATACAATGGAAGTAACAGGACAATTAAAATTAAAGTATGACACTCAAAAAGTGAGTGAAAAATTTCAAAAAAGAGATTTTGTTTTAGCAACAGATTTAAGTACACCATACCCTCAATTTGTGAGTTTTCAGGTTACTCAAGATAAATGCAATATGCTTGATTCTTTTAATCAAGGAGATGAGATTAAAGTTCAGTTTAACTTACGTGGTCGTGAATGGAATGGCCCTCAAGGTATAAAGTATTTTAATACATTGGAAGCTTGGAGAATTGAAAAAGTTGCAGCTGGTCAATCTGCTGCTCCTACTCAAGGAAATTCAGGTATGCAAGAAAATACTTCTGCCCCAGTTTTTAACAGTAGTATTTCAGATAACGACGATTTACCTTTCTAATATGAATATAAAGCCTAAGATTAAAATCTTAGGCTTTTTTATTTTATGGCAAATTCAAAACCCTCAGTCCTTTTAATATATACAGGTGGCACTATTGGTATGATGCAGGATGCTCGTACAAGTGAATTAAAACCCTTTAATTTTAAAGCTTTATCTAAACAAATTCCAGAGTTAGAAAAATTTGATATTGATTTAACTACTATTTCTTTTAAGCATCCAATTGATTCGTCAAATATGAATCTTAAGGTATGGGTAGAGATTGCTGATATTATTAATTTTAATTATCAGAAGCATGATGGTTTTGTTATTTTGCATGGCTCTGATACAATGTCTTACACGGCAAGTGCTTTGAGTTTTATGTTAGAGAATTTATCTAAGCCAGTTATTTTAACAGGTTCTCAATTACCAATAGGAATAATTAGAACGGATGGAAAGGAAAATTTAATTACTGCCATTGAAATAGCAGCTGCTCAAAAAAATAAAAAACCTATTGTCACAGAAGTGTGTGTGTATTTTGAATACAAACTGTACAGAGGAAACAGAACTTATAAATATAATTCAGCACATTTCGATGCCTTTAAATCTCCTAATTACCCAGCTTTAGCAGAAGCAGGTGTTGATATTCAATATCATTCATCAGCATTGTTAAAGCCATCTAAAAAGGCATTGTCGGTTCACACACAATTGGATAATGATATTGCCGTACTGAAATTATTCCCTGGATTAAATAAAAAAAATACTTTATCCATTTTAAATATACCAGGCGTTAAGGCAGTTATTATAGAGACATTTGGTGCAGGAAATGCGAGTACTGAAGATTGGTTTATTTCAGCGTTAAAAAAGGCTATAAACAAAGGTATTATTATCTATAATGTAACCCAATGCGCCGAAGGTAAAGTCATTCAAGGTATGTACGAAACAAGTAGTGCTCTTAAAAAAATTGGTGTCGTGAGTGGATATGATATAACTTTTGAAAGTGCTATTACTAAGTTAATGTTTGTTTTAGGGCAAAAAGTATCTGTATCAAAAGCAAAACAATTATTAGAAACTAATTTAAGAGGTGAAATAACCATTTAATTATAAATATAAAATTTATGAAAAATCAAATTAACGTAGAAGGAATTAGATTATATGCTTACCACGGCTGTTTGCCAGAAGAAACTAAAATAGGTGGAGAATATATTGTAGATGTTTATATGGTATATGATTTTCATGAAGCAGCCGTAAAAGACGATTTAAATTTAACAATAGATTATTGTGCAGTTTTTGAAATATGTAAAGCTGAAATGGCCATTCCATCCAAATTAATTGAAACTGTTGGTAAAAGAATTTACGACAGAATTATCCATGCTTTTCCAAGATTGATTGAAACTAAAATAAAAATAACAAAGTTATTGCCTCCTATGAACGGACCAGTAGATAAGGTATCTATTATAATAGAAGACTAAGACTTTTTCTAAATCACTATTATTTATCTATGCAAAATGTATTGAAAAATCAAATTCATAAGTTTACCTTATTTGGTTTATTTTTATTTATTGTCATCAATAATTTTATTTTTTTTCCTTCAAACATTTTATCATGGGATGTTTTTGGATACTATTTGTATTTACCACTTAAGTTTATTAATAATGATTTATCTATTACTGATATATCTCATATTAATTTAATTATTTCAAAGTACCACAATACAAGTAATTTTTATCAGGGAATGGTATTGCCTGATGGAACTTATGTAATGAAATATTCGATGGGGATGTCTTTTTTTTACGCCCCATTTTTTTTTATTGGGCACTTGTTTTCCAAATTATGTAACTATCCTTCTGATGGTTTTTCAATGCCTTATCAATTATCAATTTTCATAGGTAGTATAATCTATTCAGTTCTTGGATTATGGTTTTTATCAAAAGTGCTACTTAAATTTTTTAATAGAACTATAACTTCCATTACCCTCATTGCTATAGTATTATCTACTAATTATATCGTTCATGTTACCATGTATGGTCAAAATGCCATGTCGCATAGTTATTTGTTTATGACCTATGCTTTAATTATTTGGTTAACTATTTTATGGCACGAATCTTTTAAATTAAAATATCTTGTTTATTTGGCTATCGTTTGTGGTGTAACCATACTTAGTAGACCATCTGAAATTGTTTGTTTAATAATACCTGCAATATGGGGTATTTATAATATTAAGACGTTGAAGGAAAAAATAAGGTTGTTGTTGATTCAAAAAAAGCAAGTATTTATTTTCTTATTAATATTATTATCTATAGGATTTTCTCAATTAGTTTATTGGAAAATTCATACTGGAAAATTTTTGTTTTATAGTTACGGAGCAAATCCTGGGGAAGGATTCGAGTTTTTCAAACCCTATATTAAAGAAGTATTATTTAGTTTCAGGAAAGGATGGTTAGTTTACACGTCAATCATGACTTTTGCACTTTTGGGTTTGTTGGTTATTTATAGAAAAAACAAACAAATATTTTATGCCTTATTTATTTATACTCTGGTTAACTTATACATCGTGTCTAGTTGGTCTTGTTGGTGGTATGCACAAACGTTTAGTCAAAGAGCTTTAATTCCTTCCTATCCAGTTATGGCAATAGGTTTTGGATATTTCTTATTATGGTTACAAGGTCAAACAAAATTTTTGAAAATCGGTTTAAGTATGCTAATCGTTGGCCTATCGATCCTAAATGTTTTTCAAACTATTCAGTTTCATAAAGGAGTTATTGATGCTGATCGTATGACTAAAGATTATTATTTAAAAGTTTTTGGTAAATTGAACGTAAATGAAAAAGACAGAAAGTTGTTATTAGTAAATCGTACTTTTTTAGTCTCAGAGATGATGGAATCTGAAATGGACTACAGTTCAAAATTGTTGCAAAAAATAGATTTTGAAAATTTAAGTTTAAAGGACTCCTCTCAAGGATATAACAGTAAACATTCTTTTTTAATTAATAATTTAATAAAGCTTTCTCCTGCTATTAGTGCAACCTATGATCAAATAACACATAAAGATCATGCTTGGATAAAGGTTACAGCCTATGTTTTTCCTACAAAGGATGTGATGGAATATCCTTTTAATTTAATTGTTTGTTTTAATCATAATGAATACCCCTACAAGTATATGAGATATGCATCTAGTAAAATGAATATCTCTTTAAATAAGTGGAATAAAATTGAATTTTATTATTTAACACCAGAGGTAAGAAGCAAAAAAGATTACTTGAAAGTGTATTTTGAAAATGAAAAGGAATCAAATGTTTTTATAGATGACTTAGAAGTTAATGTTTACGAAAGAAAATAAACCTTTTTAATTTATAGTATTTTAAGCTTCAACTTTTCTCTTTACTAAAAGATAGTAATTTCCTTCAATTGGTAAATAGCCAAATTCGTAACAAAAGGTATAGTTTTTTCCTGTTTTTGTGGTGGTAATATTGGTATAATAATTAAAGTTAAAGCCTTTATCAATCAATTTTTGTTGAGATACTTTGGCGGTTTCCTCAGGAAGAAGGTCTTCTATTATTCGTCTGTTCTTTCTTAAAATATTATTAATGTTTCTAACATAGTTAACATGGTCGCTGTTTAATTTATTGTTATAGGCATTTCGGCATAAATCACTACAGAATTTTTTGTCAGCCCTTCCATTAAACGCTTCTCCACATTCTAAACATTTTCTCTTTTCCATAATATTAAATTAAAAAATCTTTAGGAATTAAGCAAACTGGAATAGGATCCATTTTATGCTTATTAGCTCTGTTTCTGATTTTGTAAATGTCCATTGCTACTTTTTGACGTTTGTTTAGTTCATAGCTTTCTTTGTTTTCAATGTATAACATCGCCCATTCCAATTCGTCATAAGTAGCTCCAATTTGGTCTTCATCAGTTCTGCCATCCGCAAATAAACCATCGGTTGGTCGTGCATTTAAAATGTTTGGTGTAACCCCAACAGTTGCTGCTAAGGCATATACTTGCGACTTCATTAAATCAGCAATTGGACTTACATCAACGCCACCATCACCATATTTTGTGTAAAAACCAATCCCAAAATCTTCTACTTTATTTCCTGTGCCTGCTACTAATAATTTATGATGACCTGCATAGGCGTATAAGGTTGTCATTCTTAATCTGGCTCTAGTATTGGCCATCGTTAAAAAATCTTGAATGTTTTTATCGTAGGTACTTTCCATTTCTTCAAAAATGGATGTTAGATTTACTTCGGCACTTGAAACATTAGAATAGTTTTTCTTAAGCCATTCAATGTGTTCATTTCCTCTATCATATTCTGTTTTATGCTGTCTGATAGGCATATTTAAACAAATCACTTTTTTGCCTGTTAGGGCACATAAGGTGGATGTTAAAGCAGAATCAATACCGCCAGAAATACCCACTACAAACCCTTCTGTTTTTGAGCTTTGAGAGTATTGATTTAGCCAGCTAACAATATGATTGATGATGTCTTGATGTTTCATAATAATGTGTAACAGTGTAGCATAAAAATAAAAAAATCCCAGCGATTAACTGGGATTTTTATTGAATTGTTTTTACTTATTAGAATAACATTCCAATATTAATTTGGATACCATCAGATAAAGCACTTTGCTTAGATTTTGCCGGAGCAGATGCTTTATTGACATTCTCAGCAATTTTATCTACCATAATATCAGAAGTTCCTTGGTATTGATTAATAAATCCTCTTAAATAGTTAATACTTAAGAAGAATGACGTAGAACCAGATAAATTATACTCGGCACCTAAGCCAACATTTAAACCAACATTAATAGGAACTAAATCTCCCGATGGTTTCATGTCAGTAATAGTACTGCTTCCATTTGAAATATATGAGTTAGAGCCATCATACTTTAACTCGTTAATTTCATCAGTTGCTCTAAATTTAGTTTGAATAGCAATGTTTCCACCAAACATACCGAAGTATTTAAATCCAGAGATATCTTTCGTCATTAATTTTAATAAAACAGGAATAGTTACATAAGTTGCTTTTACGCTTCTGCTTTTTAATTCATAAAGTTTGTTTCCATCATTCAAATTTGCAGCATAAATTAAAGCAGCTCCTTTTTTAAAATCAAAATCCTTTGAATCCACATATTGATTGTCTTTATCTAAAACGTAACCTTGTCCATTTTTATAGGTTTGCTTACCTCCTAAAAAATCTCCGCCAATACCAGTTACAAAAGAAGCAGTAGAGTTTATTCTAAATTCCATCTGTAAACCAAATCCAAATCCAAATTTAGTGCTCCCTTTGTCAACTAATTTAGTGTCAGTGCTTCTTAACCATGTTGGAGTAGGAGATATTCTTAATCCAAAACGAAATTTTTTATCCGCATCATCTTGAGCTACAAAAGTATTAGCTAACAATAATGTGCTTGAAACTATAAGTAAAATTTTTTTCATGTATTTTGTTTTTTGTATAATTTAACATGGTAAAATTAATATAATTTTTGGTATGAAAATTCTTTTTAAAATTATTGCTGTTGTTTTAATTGTTAACTTTTTAACAAGTTGTGGGCATAGTCAGCTAGATATTAATACAAGTAAAGTTGACCTTGCTCCTATTATGTTTAAACGATTAGATAAAGATGTTTTTTTGTTGACTCAAGATAATAGCTCTCAAAAGATGAAAGAGTATCAAAATAAATATTCTACATTTTATACACGCTATGTTTCTTCTATTGTAAATAATGGAGGTAAAATTGATTCTATATATTCTCAAACCTTATTGAGATTTATTTCTAATTCAGATATAAAAACGGCTTATAACGATTTAGTAAAGATTTATTCGGATAATGATGTGGAATTAATAGGAGATGATATGACTGAAGTTGTTAAACGCTTTAAAGTATTTTTCCCTAAACGAAAAACACCAAAACAATTCGTTACATTTATGAGTGGCTTTCAATATAATGTGGTTTATGTAGATTCTACTTTAGGGATTGGTTTAGATATGTATTTAGGTAATAATAATTCATTTTATAGTATGATGCAGTTGCCAAAATTTAGAACTCGCACCATGAATAAAGAACATGTATTATCAGATGCTGTGCGTGGTTGGGTAATTACAGAATTTGATAATACAGATCCTGTTAATAATTTGTTAAATCACATGATTTTTTATGGTAAAATATTTTATGTGTGCGATGCCTTAATGCCTCAAGTGCAAGATTCAATTAAAATGGGTTACACAACTGCGCAAATGCAATACTTGGATAAGTATGAAAAGAATGTATGGGGATTTTTTGCAAAAGATAATAAGCTGTATGATAATGATTTAAAATTAGTTTCTGAATTCACAAGTGATGGACCATTTACAAGAGCAATTAGTAAAGAATGTCCGCCAAGAGTAGCGATGTGGTTAGGTAGACAAATTGTTAAGTCTTATATGGAACATAATGAAAATGTAACTTTAGAAGATTTAATGAATGAAAAAGATGCTCAGAAAATTTTATCAAAATCAAAATACAAACCTTAATGGATTGACGATTTAAGAAGTACGATTTTAGATTTATATAAATCCTTACTTCTTTATTTTATATCTTATTTCATGTCGTTAAGAGAACAGCAAATACAACGTAATTCGGAAATATTAAAAAAATATATCCCAGAGTTTGCTGTGCCTCAAATTGCTATTTGGATTATTGAATTTGATTTTAAATTAAAAATCACCAAAGAGCGAAGTACTAAATTGGGCGATTACACGCCTCCTCGCGATGGCTTAAATCATACTATTACAATAAATCATAATTTAAATCAGTATTCTTTTTTTATAACACTTGTTCATGAAATAGCACATTTACATACGTTTAATAAGCATCGAAATACCGTAGCTCCGCATGGCGAAGAATGGAAACATTCCTTTAGAATATTAATGACTCCATTTTTAAGCACGGATAATTTGCCATTAGATATTTTGTATGCTTTGCGTAAGTATTTGCAAAATCCAGCAGCCGCTAGTTGTAGCGATGCTACTTTAATGCGCACTCTAAAATTATATGATACTCATGATACTAATGGACATCTAATTTTATTAGAACACTTACCATATCGTACTCATTTTTTATACAATGGCTCTCGTGTTTTTGAAAAAGGAGAGAAACTTCGCAAACGCTATCGTTGCAAAGAAATTAGCACAGGTTCAGTGTATTTATTCAACCCTTTGGCAGAAGTAGAGGTCTTTGAAAAAGGGCAATAATTTTAACCCTTAATTGTAAATCTCATTAGTAATTCTTTTTACCTAGTAACTTCTCGATACGAAAATTAGAAGAGGTATAATTTTCTACTCGAACTGACATAATTATCGAATATATGTAGTAAAATTACTCTGAATTATTTTTTCAACATTTGATTTTATAAGTCTTTAATTGTGAGTGTTTTATAAGCTAATTAAATTTACGAACTGTTGATAAATCCAATAAAATCAAAGGTTTTATAGGTTTATATTTGTTTATAGGACTATTTAAAACATTATAAAATGACTGACGCTTCTTTATTTTTTAAAATTGCAGCCGAACTAAACATCGATGCTAAACAAGTAAAATCAACTGTTGAATTATTAGACGAGGGTGCTAGCGTGCCATTTATTTCTCGTTACCGTAAAGAGGTAACAGGAAGTTTGGATGAAGTTCAAGTAATTACAATTAAAAATGAAATTGAACGTTTACGTCAGTTAGAACAACGTCGCGAAAGTATCTTAAAATCTATTGAAGGTCAAGGTAAATTAACTCAAGAGTTATCGGATAAAATTACAGCGGCAGAAACTTTATCAACCTTAGAAGATTTATATTTACCATATAAACCTAAACGTCGTACAAAAGCTACGGCAGCTCGTGAAAAAGGATTAGAGCCGTTAGCTCAATTAATTTTAGCGCAACAAACTAAAGAATTATTTCCTGAAGCTTTACAATTTGTAAACAAAGAATTAGGTGTAGAACATCCAAATGATGCTTTAGCTGGGGCTAGAGATATTATTGCCGAAATTATTAGTGAAGATGCAGTTGCTCGTGAAGGGATGAGAACGCTATTCAAAAAATCGGCGATTATTAAAACCAGAGTGATTAGAGGTAAGGAAGAGGATGGACAAAAATTTGAAGATTATTTTGAGTGGGAAGAACCTTTAATGTCTTGTCCAAGTCACCGTATGTTAGCCATGCGCCGTGGAGAGAAAGAAGACTTTTTGATTTTAGATATTATTATTGATGATGAAGTAGCTCATCAACAATTAAAAAAACAATTCATCACCTCTCGTAATGAGTGTGCGGAGCAAATTGCTTTAGCAATTGAAGATGGTTACAAACGTTTATTGCAACCAAGCATAGAAGCTGAAATGCGTTTAATGACTAAACAAACAGCCGACGAAAAAGCGATACAAGTATTTGCTGATAATTTACGAGAGTTATTATTAGCCTCTCCATTAGGACAAAAATCAATGTTGGCTATTGACCCAGGATTTAGAACTGGTTGTAAAGTAGTAGCCTTAGATGCGCAAGGAAAATTATTAGAAGAAACAGTTATTTATCCGCATGAACCACAACGCCGCGTGATGGATTCGCAACATGTGGTAATGGCTCTATGCGCTAAATATGAATTAGAAGCCATTGCTATTGGAAATGGTACAGCCTCTCGTGAAACGGAGCAATTTATTAGAAGCATTGAAGTGTTACCAAAAACAATTCCGGTGATTATGGTAAGCGAGGCAGGTGCTTCTATTTACTCAGCATCAGATGTGGCTCGAGAAGAGTTTCCTGAATATGATTTAACAGTTCGTGGTGCGGTGTCTATTGGTCGTCGTTTGGCTGATCCATTAGCAGAATTAGTAAAGTTAGATCCTAAATCAATTGGTGTTGGTCAGTATCAACATGATGTAGACCAAGTAGCTTTAAAAAATAAATTAGATGATGTAGTAATGAGTTGTGTAAACGGAGTAGGGGTTGAGTTAAATACCGCTTCTAAACAATTACTATCTTATGTATCAGGAATTGGTGAAAGCTTAGCAAAAAATATTGTAGATTATCGTAATGAGCACGGTGCATTTAAATCTCGAAAAGATTTATTAAAAGTAAATCGTATGGGTGATAAAGTGTTTGAACAATGTTCAGGATTCTTGCGTATTAGAGATGGTATTCATCCATTAGATAAAAGTGCGGTGCATCCCGAGGCTTACCATATTGTAGAGAAAATGGCAAGCGATTTAAATTGCAGCATTGATGATTTAATTAAGGATAAAGAATTACGTAAAAAAATTAATTTAATATCTTATGTAACAGATGCGATTGGTTTACCAACCTTAAAAGATATTATGAGTGAGTTGGAAAAACCAGGACGCGACCCTCGTAAATCATTTGAAGTATTTAGTTTTGATGAGCATGTGCATAGCATCGAAGATTTAAGAGAAGGTATGCGCTTACCAGGTATTGTAACTAACGTAACCAATTTCGGTGCCTTTGTAGATGTGGGTGTTCATCAAGATGGATTAGTGCATATTTCTCAGTTGAGCGATACATTTGTAGATGACCCTAACTTAATTGTAAAAGTAGGACAGCAAGTATGGGTAAATGTAACCGAGTGCGATGTAAAACGTAAACGCATTGCTTTATCCATGAAAGGTGAAGGCGTAACGGCACATAAAAAACCAGTTCCTAAAAAAGAAGAAGTAGCCAACTACGATCCCAATGATATGATGTCGGCTTTAGCAGCTTTAAAAGGGAAGTTTAAGAAGTAAAATGGAGTTAATAAAAGACATTAGACTTAGAATATTCTATTTTTTTATTTACCAGTTTTATTTACATTAAGTTTCCTGTAAGTGAAATTAGTTCCAAAATTATTACTTCTTTTAAAGATGTAAACTCTATCATTATTGCTTTAAATTTCTATCCTAATCTTGCTTCACTTATTCAATAATTTAGGTTGTATTAAAAAATGGATGACAATATTCTTAATTCAGTTGGACAAACAGTTTATTTAAAATGTAGCTTTTGGAAATATTTGTAGTAATAAAATTGAGGTTAATTTAAATAACTTAAGTGCTGGCATATATTTTATCAAGAGGAAGTTGCTAATGATAAAGCTATTACTAGGAAATTTGCAATTGAGAAGTAATAATAATTCCTAAACTATAAATTTTATTTAACCCAGATTATGCATTAGGAATCGTAATGAGAGTTGAAAACTTAATAAAACAGGCACTTTTTT
>JBEIPP010000134.1:0-8406 GCA_040376995.1 Flavobacteriales bacterium | reverse complement strand
CAATCAGGAAAACTCACCAAGTCAAACATTAATAATAAAGGATATAATAAATATCATTATTGTCCGACTAAAATAAGTAATATTTATTAAATCCTTAATAAAATCAATGGTTTTAAAGGATAAAATATTTATAAAAAAACAGGAAGCTTTATTAAATTTTGGAGAATAAATTAGGAGGAGCGTTTGCCTTTCTCCATGCTCTATGAGTATCTTTTATAAATTCAAACAAATCGATATAACTCATAAGATGCAAGCGTATTACCGTAATCATGTTTGCAAATGATTTTTTAGTCTCTGTTTTCTTTCTAATTACCACCATTAACAATTGAACTATCAATACTGTGTATATCTGTATTTTAATGGCATTTGAGCTATTTCCCCAAAAATAATTTAACGGAAAATTTTGTTTTATCTGCTTAAATAATAACTCTATCATCCATCGGTATTTATAAATATTTGCAATCTCTTGGGCTGATAATTTAAAGTTATTAGTTAAAAACACATACACTTTATTGTCATCTGTTTTATAAGTTATTCGTCTTAATGTTAAGCGACAGTTTTGGTTATCTTGCTTAAAGCCAATGGTAATGTACTGCTCTTTTATTACTCCTATTCTGTTCTTCTTTTTGCTATGGTCTTTTATTACTTTAGTTACATGATATACGGCATTATCCTTCATACGAGTTACAAACCACACCTGTTGATCTGTCCATTTTGAAAATTGGTGATATAGATTATAAGCCTTATCGAAAACAATAAAACTTTGGGGTTGTAATTTAAGATGGAGTAAGAATTTTCTGTCATGTTGTTTAGCAGCTGTAATACGAACAAACTCTGCCACTCCACTAAACGCATTCATAAGAGTATGTACTTTTAATCCTCCTTTTTTACGAGAACCGTCCGTTGGATTACGACCTACACCTTGCAAAATATCGGAAAACAAACGGATAGTAGTACTATCTATTATTTTAAGATTCTTAATGCTTAAGCCTTTTAATCGGCTGTCCGAGATAAAACTATGATATTGCTTGAGCAGCTCATAGTATAGTGCTTCAAATATTAAATAGCTTCGTTTAGTGTTCGCATCGGATAAACTACTTCTCGCAGGGGCAGTTATTAATCCAATATGATTTAGTTTTCCCTCACAGCCTAAAAGCCCCTCGCAGAGCTCACGTAAGCCATTACAAAATGTTAGTACGCCATACAGGGAACTAATTAAATGCGTATTGAATTTTACACTTTTGTAGTGTTTATCACTTTTATATTTAGCCGTAAGCTCCTTAGTAACATTTTTTGGAATAAGTTTAAATATCTGACCTAATATCGGCTGTCCGATAGATTTTTTATATTTGCTCATGATTTGGTTGGTGTTGTAATTCAAACCTAATCATAAAAAAAGGATAGCTAATTTGCTATCCTTTTACTATTTTTAGTCGGACAATAATGATTATCAATATTTAAATACCAATTGACTAAATTATAAACACATCACTAAATTGCAAAATTGCAAGTTAAAGAATTTCCTTTTTTAATTTTTGACAAGAAATAATATATCAAAATAAAAAAATTGTGATTTATAAGAATGAAGAAAAATTTTAATAAAGCAAAAGAGAGGTTTTCTCAAAAGTAATTTTGTCAGTTTTTAATCGAATATAAAGTCTGCTAATCATTAAGGATGTGGCCTTTGTCTGTTCTGTTAACCTGTTTTTGAGACTTTTGAGACAACCTCTTATTTTTATTGTACTGTTAGAATTTCGCTCTAATTTTACGCATTTTAGATCTAGCACGGTGGTTAAAGAAATGATAACGCCCTCTATAATAGCTAGATTTTCCTCTTAATACATAACTATAGCTTAAACTCATTGTCATGTAACCATCTTTATGTGTTTTATCACCACGTTTTTGTCCAAAATCTCTACCTGTATCATATCCAAAGTTTTTTGCAAAAACGGGATCTAATCCTGCTACCTCATCTGTACGATTGGCCAATGCTGCTGCATCAGGACTTTGAGTAGATGGATCAGCATAATCTCCACTAACATCATCTAAATAATCAGTAAATGTTGTTCTATAATTTAACTCATAACCAATACGGTGCTTTTTATGAAAAGTGAAATAAAAACCTATACCTGCAGGAATATTAATTCCTACTGGAGAATATGAAACTCCTTCAGTTTGAAGTGGGCGAAGAGGTATACTTCCATCTAACGTTTTAGGATTTGAATAATAAGCGCCAACACCTGCAAAGAAATAAGCTCTGAATCCATTTCTATATCTATAGTTATTCCCTAAATCATTATCTTCAAAAAAGAAAACTTGACCTGTAATTGCCAAATCAAACATGTCATTTTTGAAATTTAAGTTACGAGCATTACGAGCGGGATTAGAAGATAATTTATCATCTCCCTCTATTCTTAAATAATCTAAAGCTAATTTAACTGAAAGTTTTTGATGTACTTTGTAGCGAGCAAAACCTCCCACATTCCATCTAGTTTTAGCCATTTTCATATCAGCAACAAAATCTCTTCGTGTTTTTTCTTTACCGCCAATATCACCTAAATAGTTAGATACGCCAAGAGCAAAACCATAATCCCAAAGCCACTGAGCCTTAGTAATTGTAGAAGTAAACAAAATAAAACAAATAATAAATACTTTTTTCATTGATATAATTCGGTATTAACTATACAAAAATAAGAAAATCTTTAACTTTACACCAAAAATAATACCACATGAATACAATTAAGCAATTATTTAACATAAAATACCCCATTGTACAGGGCGGAATGATTTGGTGCAGTGGTTGGGAATTAGCATCGGCAGTATCTAATGCTGGTGGTTTAGGACTTATTGGATCTGGCTCCATGTATCCAGATATTTTAAGAGAGCAAATAAAAAAATGTAAACTAGCTACTAACAATCCATTTGGAGTTAACGTTCCGTTGTTATATCCAAATATTGAGGAGCATATAAAAATTATCATTGAAGAAGGGGTTAAAATTGTATTTACCTCTGCTGGAAATCCAAAAACATGGACAAATCAACTAAAACAACACGGCATTACAGTTGTTCACGTGGTTTCGAATATGAAATTTGCTATTAAATGTCAAGAAGCAGGTGTTGATGCCATTGTTGCTGAAGGTTTTGAGGCCGGAGGACATAACGGAAGAGAAGAAACAACCACTTTAGTATTAATCCCTCAGGTAAAAAAAGCGATAACTATTCCTTTAATTGCTGCCGGAGGAATTGGATCAGGAAGAGCCATGGCTGCCGCCTTTGCATTAGGAGCTCAAGGCGTTCAAATTGGCAGCCGTTTTGTAACTACTCAAGAATCATCAGCTCATATTAATTTTAAAAATGCAATTATAGAAGCAAAAGAAGGGGATACTCAACTATCATTAAAACAATTAACTCCAGTTAGATTACTTAAAAATTCATTTTTTGAAAAAGTAAATGAATTAGAGAAAAAAGGAGCGAGTGTCGAAGAGATATCTGAATTATTAGGAAGAGGGAGAGCTAAAAAAGGAATGTTTGAAGGTGATTTAACGGAAGGTGAATTAGAAATAGGTCAGATTTCTGGTGGTATTGACAAAATTCAAACCGTAAAAGAAGTGATTGATGAAATAATTGGGGAATATAATTCAGTTATTAAAACCATGGAAAATAGTTTTTTATAATTTAACCCAGATTATGCATTAGGAATCGTAATGAGAATTGAAAGCTTAATAAAACAGACACTTTTTTGACTGAAGCATAGTAACCACTATGATGAAGGAGAAAAAGTGGCAAAGCGTTCTGTTTTGAAGAGGTTTCAGCTCGTAATAGATTTTCTAATGCGTAATCTGGGTTTAAATTATTTGCTTAAAAGGGTTATCCCCAACTTTTATACCTGACCCCCATTTTAGTCCTGTTTTAAAATTTGCTGCATAAAAAAAGAGGCCGTCTTTTTAGATAGCCTCTTTTTAAATGAGATGAATTATTAATCTCTTTTCTTTAGCCAACTAGTAACAGCTGGTGCTAATTCTTTTTGAGATTTACTTCCTACAAACACACCAATGTGACCACCTTTAAAGCTATATAATTCCTTGTCTTTACTGCCTACTAGGTCGTTTAAAGGAATAGTTGCGGCTGGTGGAACTAAATGATCCTCTGTAGCATAAATGTTTAGTAAGTTAGATGTTAAGTTTTTTAAGTTTACTTTTTTACCTCCAACTTCTAATTCTCCTTTTGCTAATTTATTTTCTTGATACAAATCTTTCATAAATTCCTTAAAGCATTCTCCTGCTTGGTCAGGACTTTCGCTAATCCATTTTTCCATGCGTAAAAAATTCATTAGTTTATCTTTGTCATCTAATGAGTTAGTAAGGGTTTGTTGTTTTTGTAGTTTCATCATGGGCTTTAACATGTCAAATCCTTGATTCAAGAAATCACCTGGTATTAAGCCATCAAAGCCTTCTACGATTTTATCAAAATCCATGTCTTTACTCCAACGAAATAATAAGCCATCATTAGTTGTAAAATCAATTGGTGTAACATGAGTTACTAAATTTTTTACTTTATTTGGATATAAAGCACTATAAATAACGCTTAAAGTTCCGCCTTGGCAAATACTTAAAATATTTATTTTTTCTACTCTGTTTTTCTTTCTGATAAAATCAACGCAGTTGTTAATGTATCCATTAACATAATCATCAATACTTAAGTATTTATCAATTTTAGAAGGATTTCCCCAATCTATTAAATACACATCTAAGCCAGCAGCTAATAAATTTTTGATATAGCTTCTGTCTGGTTGTATATCCAACATTTTATAAGTGTTTACTAAAGCGTAAACAATTAATACAGGCGTTTTGTATGTAGGTTCTGTTTCTCGATCGTATTTATATAAGGTTAATTTATCTTCGCTATATATAGCAGTTTTAGGTGAGGTAGCAATATCTACTTCTTCAATATTTTTAAACGTTTCGTAGCTCTTTAATAATTTAGAGCTCAAGTGATACATTTCTTCTACTAACTTATTTTCCATAGGACTTGTTTTATAATGCTGTTAAGTTACGATGTTTTTAGTTTTACAAAAAATGGTTTAAAAAAAAGGCTGCCCACAATCACATTGGCAGCCCTCTTATTATTGCGCTATGAACACAAAGGGATAATTATTTCTTTTTAGCTTTAGCTTTCTCTTCGTCAAATAATTCAACAGAAGCTGCATTTTGCATAGCTAATTTAGTTTGTACATCTTTCACTGTTTTTTTTAAGTCGTGCATGGTTTTGTAAATCTCTTCCATTTCGCTTTTAAAAACAACTGGGTATTGTTCAAAAACATTTTCAAATTGGTGTTGAAAATGTTTTTTCACCTCCATGCTTAAGTTTAATGCTTCTGCTTTAACTTTGCTAAATTCATCAGTTGCAAATAATTCAGAATACATTTTCTCGTTAGTTTTAACCCACTCATTATATAATTCAGTAGCTGTTGGCATTGTAAAATTACCAGCTTGTAAATCTTTATATTTATCTTGAGTTTCTTTAACTAAAGATTCCATAGAAGCTTGCATTGTTTTATACAATTGAGCTTGTAACTCAGATTGTTTAATGCTGTATTCGGTTACTTTATCTAATAAAGCAATAGTCGCTTCAACGTTTTCTTTTTCTTTTCCTGGGTTAGCTAATTTTAATAATGGTTCAAATGTTTTAGCAAATACATTATTCATTTTAGAATATAAATCCTTCATGTGCTCAGCGTCACCAGAAAATAATTCAGGGAATTGAGTTGACATGTTTTTCATTTGCTCATAATATTCTTTTCCTAAACCATTTTGGGTTACAAAAAAGTTTTGCATTTGTTTAGAAGCGTTATCAAATACTTCTTTTAAGCTTGCATTATTAAAAAATGAACCAAAAACTTGTTCAGTCATTTTTTTGTAATTTTCTTGAGAGTAAATGTTTTTCCATGTATCAACACTAAAATCAGAATTTTTGATAGCAGACATCATTGGTTGAAATATTTCTTGAACTTTCATATATATTTGTCCACCTTCAAACATGTTTTTAAACATATCTGCATTAAAAGGGTTTTTGATGTTTTGAGAAAATGCATCATAAGAAGTATTAATGGTATTCATCCAGCTATTGTAGATGTTTGTCCATGCATTATTCATAGTAGCAAAGCTATTGTTGTAATCGTTAGCGTTTTTGCCATAATTAACCATTGAGTTATATATGCTTTGGTTAAAGTCAGTCATTTGCTTCATACTCGTCATTTGTTGGTTATACCAATTTTTTAAAAACTCTTCAGGTTTTGAATTATTGTTCATGAATAGGTTAATTCCAAAAGGATTAGCATTCATTTCGCTGAACATAGCAGCTTGTTTTTCCATCATATCTTTGTAGATAGATTGACTGTCTTCTATTACATTTCCGTTAGTAAAAGCTGATTGGAATTTCTTTGCAGAATCAATCAACGTGTTCATAGCATTAGCTTGAACATCCATCATGTTGTCGATAATTGGGTTGTTTGTTTTCATTTTTTGATCTTAATTTATATTGTATATAATTCAGTAAATTCCTTTTATTGTCTTAAAACTAGCTGCTTAAAGCTTCATTTCTAAATCCGCTGCGAATGTCGTCATTTTTTTCTATATATGTCAAGTAAATTCGTATTAATTTTACGTTAAATAGTCGTAAAAATTAATTTATTAGTCTAAATCGAAATAAATTTATAAATACTTGACATTTTGCTTTTTTTTTTTGAAAATTACACAAAAAATGAACTATTATGTTAGAAACTGGACAAACTTATTCTCATGATTTTAAATTTACACAAGACGAGGTAAATCGTTTTGCTGAAGTTACAGGTGATAAAAACCCTGTGCATACCGATGCTGAATTTGCTGCTAAAACAATGTTTAAAAAACCAATTATGCATGGAATGCTTGGTGCGGCTTTATTTAGTAAGGTATTTGGAGTTTTATTTCCAGGTGAAGGAACTATTTATTTGAAACAATCTTTAAGTTTCATGAAACCCATGTATGTGGAAGTAGATTATGAAGCGGTTTTTACAGTAAAAGAAGTTTTAAAAGATAAACACAGGGCTGTAATTGAGACTTTAATTAAAGACAAAGCTACAGGAAATGTATGCACGAGTGGCGAAGCAACCGTGATGAATGTAGATAAAATATAATTATTTTACTTTTTATTTTAAGCTAAACTTACATATAACTTTTGTTGTACAATAAATTGTTAACTGTTAGTTTTAACTTTAAAAAAAAAATTGCGGGAAATGTAAACAAATGAATTGTATTGTTACAGGGGTTATTGGTGGTTTAAGTAATGATATGTGTGAAAATTGTATAAAGGTATTTATTCAGCTACTGGAATTTATCACACTAAATTAAAAGCTTATAAATGGGTTAAACAACTCCAAATAGAAGGCTTTAACATTGAATTGTTTTATGAAGCCGCAAGTGATTATGAAAGTATAGGTAAAATGATTGCTGCAATTGAAGTAAAATATGGCCATATTAATAGGTTAATTCATAACTTTGGTGTTGATGTGGTAATGGTAGTTCCTGAAAAAGTATTAAATTAGATTGTAGCTCAGGTGTCAATGAAATATTTAGGTGGCACAAATGAAGTGGCTCACTTAATGTCTTTTTTAGTGAGCGAAGAAACAAGTTTTGTGACAGGTGTTAATTATAGCATTAATGGAGGATCGCACGTTTATTAATTACATAAATAATCTATGGATAAATAATGTAGTAAGCATATTCTTATTTTTTCGCAAAAGTTACTGAACGCAGTTTTCGTTTTGCAATAAACCCTTCGTATGAGCTCTAACAATAAATAGGTTATTAGTGCAACGAAAATTTGTGATTTAACGGCATTTTCACTGGTGCCTACAAAGGTTTTTATTTATAGGTTGTTTCATCGCTTTAAAAAAATAATTCAATATCCCATCGCTTTTTATATAGGTCAGCAATCGTTCGTGCTTTCCATTCTGTTTGATTGATGATGATGTGTATGACTTTATTTTCATCCGCTTTAAATACACTTAATAATCTAAATTTAATGTCCTTAATTCCTTTTTCTTCAGCTTTAGGGCTTGTTAAGTAAATTAGCTCATCTTCAAAATAACTTGGTCTATATCGTCGGGTAATTCTAATTCTTCTATGCTTTCATAAACTGTGTTTTCTTTAATGCGGGTTACAAAAACATTTTTAGCCTCACAGTGTTGTTTCATTAAATCAAAATAAAAGTAGGTCCTATCTTCAATCCAGATTATGCATTAGGAATCGTAATGAGAGTTGAAAGCTTAATAAAACAGACACTTTTTTGACTGAAGCATAGTAACCACTATGATGAAGGAGAAAAAGTGGCAAAGCGTTCTGTTTTGAAGAGGTTTCAGCTCGTAAT
>JBEIPP010000099.1:0-11883 GCA_040376995.1 Flavobacteriales bacterium | reverse complement strand
GACGCCCTAAAATATGTAGATGATCCAGATCTTAAAAAAGATTTAGTGACTCTTGGAATGATTAAGGATGTAGTAGTAGATGGAAAAAATGTTTCGTTTACAGTAGTTTTAACTACACCGGCTTGTCCTATGAAAGACATGATTCATAATGCTTGTGTAAATGCAGTGAAGCATTATGTAGACAAAGAAGCGATTGTAAATGTGAACATGACAGCTAATGTGACTTCTACTCGTGATAAAGATTTAGGAACATTATCACAAGTGAAAAATATTATCGCAGTGGCATCTGGTAAAGGTGGAGTAGGTAAGTCTACTATTTCTGCAAACTTGGCAGTAGCTTTGGCTAAACAAGGCGCTAAAGTTGGTTTAGTAGATGCTGATATTTATGGACCATCTCAAACTATTATGTTTGATGTGCAAAATGATATGCCTGGTAAAGGTGAATATGAAGGTAAGCCAAAAATGAAACCAGTTGAAAGCTACGGGGTAAAATTAAACTCAGTTGGTTTTTTAGCAGGTCCAGATCAGGTAATTGCATTACGTGGACCAATGGCTTCAAAAGCATTAACGCAATTATTTACGGATACCGCTTGGGGAGAATTAGATTACTTAATTGTTGATTTACCTCCAGGAACGGGAGATATACAAATTACTTTATGTAGCACGGTGCCAATTACTGGAGCGGTAATTGTAAGTACACCACAACAAGTAGCATTAGCGGATGCACGTAAAGGAATTGCTTTATTTAAATTACCAGCTTTAAATGTTCCTGTTTTAGGTATAGTTGAGAATATGGCTTATTTTACGCCAGAAGAATTACCAGATAATAAATATTATATTTTTGGTAGAGATGGGGCTAAAAATTTAGCAGCAGAAATGAATTTACCTTTATTAGGACAAATACCTTTAGTGCAAAGTATACGCGAAGCTGGTGATGCAGGACGCCCAGCTATTTTACAAGAAACAACTCCACAAGCTTTAGCTTTTAGAGAAATGGCACAAAACGTGGCACAACAAGTTGCAATATTAAATGCTAATAAAGTAAAAGAAAAACCAACGACAGCCTAGTATAAATTACAAATTATTAAAAAGCTCCTTCAAATTTTTGTAGGAGCTTTTTTTTGTGACTAGAGTATGTTGCCTAAAGCTATTTTGGCTTCTGGAGATAAATTATTATTTGCGCATTGATATAAGCCACCACCTTGTACTAATACCTCAAAGCTTTTTACCACAAAATTTGCGACAAATACTTTTGCCTTTGTTCGTTAAAAAATTCAACAATAGTATTGAGTAATATCCTTTTCTTAGTTTGTAATTGTAAAGAGATATTATCAAAGTAGTATCCTTTAAAATCGCTTATTATTTGATAATATCGTGTGTCGTTTTTTTATAAGAAACGTCCACCTTTCATAATACAGGAATCACATTTTCAGTCATCTCTTATATAAAAGCTTTTAATACAATGAGCTCCCTTATTCTTCAGTTAAAGCAAATAAAGCTGCCACATGAACTGTTCCTAAATGATTGGCGTATTTTTTATCTAACTATAATAAATAATTTTTATCATCCGCTATCGAGATACCTAATAATTGATTAAAGAAACCTTTTGTAATATGCATATCTCAAACGTAATTAAACCATAAGATTTCGAAAATTCAACATGAAACTAATTTATAACATCAATCGTATAAAAGAATATGGGAACTTTATCTGAAAACTGGCTAACTGAAAACCTTATTGATTTTGAATACAAAAAATATGTATTGCTAGGTTATTTACAAAAAGTAAAAGAACATTTTAATGAGCAAAAATTATATCCCGATTTTGCCGAATTGATTGCCCATTACAAAAATTTAATTTCCATTAAAAATAACACGTCCTCTCTAGAAAATAGTTTTAAAAAGAATATCAAAGGCATTGATTATAAAAACTTTACACTTGTTTACGAAAATGCTATTAATGATGATTCTTTAGATGAATTAAAACAAATTATTGCCTTTAGTGAACCCTTATTGATTGATGAATTAAAAAAAGGGAAAACTATTTTTGATTTTGCAGAACAACATATTTCAACAAATCATATTGGTATACTACCAATTTATAAAAAGGAAGGATACTTTATATTATATCCTTTTCAATCTAAACAAGTGCATTTATACAATTACTCTCTAACTAAATTAAATTTATTACAGCAAGAAGTGTTTGGGTTAAACTGTTCTTATTTTAGCACTTATAGTATTTCCTTGTCTCAAACCGTTGATAAAATTAAATTAGATATTATTCATACGAATCCGCAAATGCCAAATCCAGCAGTATATTTATTTAAAGCTAATGCTGCATTACCAAACGAAGAGACATTTTTGCCAATTGCAAAAAGGCTGCTTTATAAAAATCTTGTTGCATAAAAAAAGGACTATCATTAGATAATCCTTTTAATTTTGTAATTCTATACCCTATTTTTTAGGAATTCTTACCAGAGTCTCTAATAAAAAGCCCCAATATTTTTGTACTGAACTTATTTGAACTCTTTCATCTGGTGAATGTGCTCCTTTAATATTTGGTCCAAATGAAATCATTTCCATATCAGGATAATTTGTTCCTAAAATACCACACTCTAAACCAGCATGACAAGCGCTTACTTTAGCATCTGCATTATAACGCTCTTTATATAAATCACTCATTAATTTCACAATAGGTGCAGATGGCTTTGGTGTCCAACCCGGATAAGAACCCGCTGCTGTAATTTGTGCGCCTAATAATTCAAAAGCAGAAGTAATAGCATGTTGTAAATCTATTTTTTCTGAATCAACCGAACTACGAGTTAAACATTGTATTTGATATGTTTCATCTTTCACAATAACACGAGCCACATTATTGGATGTTTGCACTAAACCTGAAATATCCGGACTCATACGATAAATACCATAAGGACAAGCATAAATACTACGTAATAACTTATATTGAAAATCCTTATTGAAAACTTGAGTAGGTGCTTCAGTATCTTCAATAGTCACCACTAAATTAGGATCAGTTGTGATATGTTCTGCTTTTACAATTTTTTCAAATTCCTGAATTTGTTTTTTAAAAGCATTCGCATCCGCTATGGTAACAATAGAAACAGATTCGCGAGGAATAGCATTTCTTAAACTTCCACCATCAACACTAGCAATTTCAATTTGTAAATCATTACTTAAATTTAATAATAAGCGATTCATGATTTTGTTTGCATTTCCTCTTCCACGGTGAATATCCATTCCAGAGTGCCCACCAGTTAAACTTTTTACTGAAATTTTAAATGCAGTTTTATTTTTAGCTGCTTCTGATGCATAACTACCAGTTGCTGTTACATCAATTCCACCAGCACAACCAATTGTTAACTCATCATCATCTTCTGTATCTAAGTTTAACATAATACTTCCATTAAGCAAGCCGCCTTTTAATGCTAAAGCACCCGTCATGCCTGTTTCTTCATCAATTGTAAACAAAGCTTCTAAAGCAGGATGAGGAATCGTTGTTGACTCTAATAAAGCCATAATAGAAGCTACACCAATGCCGTTATCAGCACCTAAAGTAGTGCCATTTGCTTTAACCCAATCTCCTTCTACAAACATTTCGATACCTTGAGTATTAAAATCAAAATTAGTGGCCGCATTTTTTTGATGCACCATATCTAAATGACTTTGTAATACAACGGTTACTCTATCTTCCATGCCTTTTGTGGCAGGCTTTTTAATAATCACATTTCCTACCTCATCAACAAGTGTTGGTAAGCCCAATTTTTCTCCAAATGCTTTAGCAAATGCAATCACACGTTCTTCTTTTTTTGAAGGGCGAGGCACTGCATTTAAATCGGCAAAGTTATTCCACATTGCTGCGGGTTCCAGTTTTCTGATAGCTTCGTTCATGGTAGTGTTTTTAGATAATGAGATATAAATATAAAATTTATTTCTTAGGTAATTTACAGCCTTTTTTTGGTGTGGTTCTAATGCCTGCTTCTCTTCTATTTTATCAAATTTTGAGGTGGGCGCAAATTGCGACCACCTATTACAATACAAAGTAAAGTAATTTAAAAACACGCCTTTGCTACAAGCTGTAGCATTTTATAAAAGCCCAACATAGCGCTGGGTAGACCTGACAGGTTTTTGAAAACCTTTCGGGTCTTTGTGTTGGAATCAGAACTCCAAATCCGGCATGTTGATATTAAATTTATGAGCAACTTTAAAATTCTCTACATCTGCAAATAAATCAAGTACTTCATCTTTTTTCAAGTTGGTGGCTTTGTCGGAAACACAAGTCAAATATGAACTCCAAGCATAATCCATGGCATCTTGACAAATCCCATGATTAACTGGATTGTTATGAATATAAAGAATTAAGTTTTTTAGATAAGCTTCGTTATCTACTAATTTTCTTTTAAATTTCTTTTGAAATAAACTTCTCGTTCTACCATAAGTTTTATTAATTCCTTTTGCATAAGCATTAAATAAGTTTGAAAAATATTGATACGGATTTTTCGTTTCACTAATTTGAGACTCATCTTTTATTTTTACTAAGAGATGGAAATGATTTTTCATTAAGCACCAAGCATATGTGTCGGCAATTGGATCAACATGTTTAGCGTAGAGGTTCAAAAAATACACATAGTTCTTAGTCTCAAAAAATACATCACCTTTATTAATGCCTCGATTATAAATATGGTATATTTTCCCATATTCTAAATGCTCAAATTTTTCCATTTGTTTACTCGTTGTTTAGACCCGAAAGGTTTCCGAAACCTTTCGGGTCTTTTTTACGCTACAAAGTAAAGTAATTTTAAAACGCAGCTTTGCTACGGATTGTAGCATTTTATAAAAGCCCAACGTATGCTCTGGATAGATCCGAAAGATTTCCAAAACTTTTCGGGTCTTGCACATTGATGCAAATAGCAAAACAAAAAAATCTCAATGATTATAATCATTGGACTTTTTGAATTTATTTTTCTTTTAAAAAAGGTTTGAGTTTTTCTAAGTACTCTTGATTCTTATATACATCACTTAGATTACCTTTTAAATTAGAATGCAGTATGTTATAAATTTGATTTGTTTCTGCTCTTTTCAATATATAAGCATTCAATAATTTTTCTGTTTCATTAAAATACAATTCTGATTTATTCAAATATTCTTTTGCTATTTTCCAATCACTTTTTAAAGGATATTTAGATAATTTATTTTTCCCTATTTCAAAATATTGATCAAAATATTTAATACCTAACTCCATTTTATCAGCTGCTTTATCATAATTATATAATTCCAAATTTTTATCATATAATGAGATGATTGTTTCATTTTTAAAATATCTGATTATATCAATTTCTTTCTGTTCGCTCATAGTTTTATGCGAATAGTTTTTCAGTGAATCTTCAAAATTATAAGCCAATTTCCCTTCTAACTCAATTCTTTCTTTAATAAACTCCGATATGTTGCATGGGTATTCTAATAATTGCCACATGGGATCATGTGGAAAATGACTTGTTATAAAATCTGATGGCTTGTTGCAAAAAAAGTCTGGCATCGGATGCCTTACAAATTTATAATTCTCATTTAAATACCCGTGATGCATTGAAGCATCTACCTGAAACCATATAGAATCTAAATACAAAACATTCCAAACAAATAACATATCTGACACCGTTCTATTAGGACGCTTGATATATCCAGGAACTGTAAAACAAGTAATTTTTGAACTTTGACAAAACTTAGAAAATAGATTCGCAATAGATTCGCTTGCCCCTAGTTTAGTTTCTATTATATTATTCACTCTCATAGAAACATTATTCTCATTTCTTATATCTTTTATTAAGCTATAACTAATACTGCCTCTGTAATCTTCATCGTAATTAATATTTAAAGCAATCCAAGTATAATATGCTCTGGCTCTATCTTCTTGGCTTTGAAACGTACCATTCACAAACGCCGTTATTGTATCAAAAACTGCATCTGGCTTTTGTTTCGAAAAAGTAAATACTTTATTATTTATTTTATTGTAATAATCAGCTTTAGTAACTTGTGCATTTAAATTTAAAATGCAAAAATTTAAAATGGTTAAATAATATATAAGATATTTCATAATCGTGGATCTATCTCAACTGAAAATTAATCGGCAAATTAAAAAACACGTTTACGGCTTTACCATTTTGCATTCCAGGACTCCATTTTGGCATGGCTTTTACAACCCTAATAGCCTCTGTATCACATGCTGGACATTTTTCAACTCCTTTTACAACTTGAATATCAGAGATTGTTCCATCTGAATTAATTACAAATTTCAAAAAGCATTTTCCTGATGCCCCAGCTTCCTTAGCTGCTTGGGGATAAGTAATGGTTTTTTGCATAAATCTCATCATTTCCATTGGTCCACCCGGAAATTCAGGCATCTTTTCTACTACTGAAAAAAACTCGCTACCATTATTAATATCAGCTTTAATATCTCTAATCTCTATGACCTCTCCATAATACTTTACATACAAATGATATAAAAATTTTACTGGCTTCGAATTATAAATAGCAGGCTCCCAATTTGGCATATTTGATAAAATATGTATCAATTCATTAATTCCCTCATCCTTTTTAAAAGAGCTGCTTTTTACCTCAATAACTTTACCACTTTCATCAGTTTTTAATACCAAAAATATATTTCCACTAAAGTCATTTTTAATAATTATTTTATTAAAATCAGTTTGAGTTTTTATATAATTGATTAAACTATCAATTTCACCTTTATACATACTATTTGTAACTTCTATACAATCTGTATAATACAGAATATTGTCAACCCTTGTTTTTGACAAAATGCATATTCCAGAAGTGTCATGCTTACTATATTCGAAATCTGTATTGTACTTATAAGAGGTAATGAATTCAACATATTCAAAGTCAGTTTTGTCAACTTTCTCTCCATTTTTTTTATAAACTGTATCTAGTTTTATACATTGACGAGAATACAAATTAGAGGCCTCTTTATCCCCAAATAATGATGCACTGTTCAAATCCAAACAATAACCTTTAAAATCTTTTAATTGACGGCGACATACTGCTCTATTATAATAACTGTCGGGATGCGGTGCTATATTCAGAGATAGTGTAAATAATGAATCGGCTGTTCTATAGTCTTTACGAGCCACTGCTGCATTCCCTTTATCATACAGAATAATAGATGGGTCTCTTTGTTGTGCTAAAACAAATTGAGATATCCATACAAATAGTAATAGTATTGAACATTTCATTCAATAAATATAAAACTTATTTCTTAGGTAATTTATACCCAATTTTCGTCCTTGGTTTTGTGTTCTCTTTCTTTTTTAAGAGCTCGTCTAAGTATTGAAAAACAATCTCGATGTTTTTTGTATTATTTTCTGTTTTCTTTTTAATTTTCTCTATCTCTAATCGTAATTCAGTATTATCTGATAATGCTTGTCGAATAGCCGTAAATACTCTAACAATTTGAATATTCACTTCAATTGCTTTGTCACTATTTAATACGCTAGCTAACATAACCGCTCCATGTTCAGTAAATACAAAAGGCAATACAGGTGAAAATTTCAATGTATTTAAATGTTCAAAATGTAATATAATTTCGTCTTTTTCTTTTCTCGTTATTTGAAACATAAAATCTTCAGGAAAACGTTTTAAATTCCTTTTTACTTGCTCATTTAAGCGTTTAGTTGTTACTCCATAAAGTTCTGCTAAATCACGATCTAACATCACTTTCTTATTTCTCAAAACAATTATCTTGTTAATGATTATTTCATCAGGGATTTTTACCAATGATTGTTTTGTTGCCATTTTATTAAATTTTGAGGTGGTCGCAAATTGCGACCACCTATTACAATACAAAGTAAAGTAATTTTAAAACGCAACTTTGCTACAAGCTGTAGCATTTTATAAAAGCCCAACATAGCGCTGGGTAGACCTGAGAGGTTTTTGAAAACCTTTCGGGTCTATGCGCTGGAATCAGAACTCCAAATCCGGTAAGTTGCTCCTAAATTTATGAGCAACTTTAAAATTCTCTACACCTGCAAATAAATCAAGTACTTCATCTTTTTTCAAGTTGGTGGCTTTGTCGGAAACACAAGTCAAATAAGAACTCCAAGAATAATCCATCACATTTTCTCAAATACCATGATTTACAGGATTATTATGAATATAAATAACTAATTTTTTTAAATAAGATTCATCATCTACTAATTTTCGTTTAAATGTTCTTTGAAAAAGACTACTATGTCTATTATACCTTTTATTTATTGCTTTAGTATACGCATTAAATAAGTTTGAAAAAGACTGGTGTGGACTCTTCCCTGTTTCTTCTTTTATTTTTATTAAAAAATGAAAGTGATTTTTCATTAAGCGCCAAGCGTAAGTTTCCGCTATTGGGTTAATATGAGCTTCATATAATTTCATAAAGTACTCATAGTTACAAGTCTCAAAAAATATATTTTCACTATTTATACCTCGATTATAAATGTGATAAAAATTACCTTGTTGTAAATATTATGTTTTTTGCATCACTATATCTTAAAACACCTGTCAGGTTTTTAAAACCTGACAGGTGTGATTTGCTTACAAAGGAAAGTTATTTTATAGGATTTGATTGCTACAAAGTGTAGCATTTATTTTTTTGGCTACTTATCGTTTTTAAAAGATTACAATTTTAAAACCTTAGTTTTTATTTCGTGTGTTACAAACGCAATCTAAAACATTCTCGTTACAAACGAGGACGAGATAACGATTTGACCAATTTTGTTGGTCAAAAAATTAATTTATAATCACCCTGCCTACTGAGGACCATTTTCTACCATTTTCTAAATCCAGTATTATTTCATTACCAGTCATTAAATTTTGACTAGAATAAAAATAACAATTATGCTCTTTTTCTTGTAGCATTTCTCGTTCTACCTTATCACCCTTAATACTCATGTGAATTAATGCCCCATTTTCAAATGTGCATTTCTCAGTATTTTTTGGATCATATTCCATTGCTTGGGTATATATGTTTTTTTTATTGTCTAAATATAAAAAATGTAAGTCATCACCTTTTAAACCATAATTAAAATTACGTTGTTTATTTGCAAAACCATAAACTGGTCCACTTCTCGATCCTGCCATTGTATTAAATCCTGTATGGCGAGGCAATAAATACTGATTAACTAATTTTCCGGTTTTATCAAATTTACTCACTAAAATATCTCTAGAAACGGTTGTTACACCACCTCCACCATTTTGCAACCCTGTTGGATTAAGAGCATTCATAGTAGTTGGATACGGACCGCGACCAAATAACAAATTAGAAATGCTATAATAAAAATTAGGGCTTTCAATTATTTCTGTATTTTCTAAATACTGATCAGGTGTATGCTCTTTATCAATAAATCCATAAGCAGTTTTAGGCACCGTCAACAACTTTGCAACAGCAGGAATGAAATCAAATTCATTTTTATTTTCAAAAGCCATCGTTGCAAAATTAAAATGAACACTAAATGGTTTCACTTTGGTATTACTTATACCTATTAATGGATTTTCTTTTGTGTTTTTTTCTATCTTGGATTTTTTTCCATCAATTAGGTATCTTGAATAACCCGTAATAAAAATTTTATTGGTTGTTGAGTTGGTAACAAAATCCAAAGAGAACGTTTCGTTAACTGATAATCCTAAGTTTTTGAACTGAAACATAGTGGTTTTATTATCAAGAACAGCTATACCAAAATCAGAAAAATTAGGGGACAATTTTTTTGTATAAGCAAAACTCAATGTATTATTTACATAAAAACATTTATTATAACAATTTTCTCAGTTTCAGTTATAGTTTTGATATCAATCTCTTTATGCTCTGTTTTGCCAGCCAATAAATCAGACAAAGCGTAAGTATAGATTTTTTTAAACTTCGGGGAATCAATTTCTATAATCACCATTTTTTTGTCGTCTGATAAATAATAATTAACCACTGGTTTATTATATCCTATAAAATTCCAATACATACCACCTAATGTCACTTCAATATCTTTGGAACTAAAAAGAGTAATGTACTTTGAATTAACATCGCCTTGCGCGTTAGTTGTTTTCACATTCACACTTACTTTTTTATCATCTTCGTTATACCCGCAATAAAACGCTAAAACTTGGCCATTACTTTCAAAGCAAACAGGTGGTACAAATAACGGATGCACTAAAGCTGACTTGTCATCTTCACATATTTTTAAATCTTTTTGATATTCTAAATCTAAAGTAGAAGCATTATATTTTTCGATATAATAAATTGATTTTTCTCCTTTATCATCTATACCCAAGTTATAAATAAAATTCTTATTGACTGATATTTTACGAAAATTAAAGGTTCGCAGGGGTTTAGTCCTTTCTTTTAAATCAAGCGTTACTTGCGAAAAAGCATTAACAAATACAAAGGATAACGTTAGTGAGGCAATAAGGGATTTAAGATTCATGAAAATATTTTTTGGGTTCGATTCAAATGTAGTCTTTATTTTTACTTTAGTACTGTTCTTTCCTAAAGTTATTTTAACAACACTTTATTGCTTGTTGGTGAAAGTGTAAAAAATATTTGACGGGGTAACCTTTTTGCAAATAGATTTATTCTAGTTTTTTATTCCTTATTAGTTGTTTTCCTTTTTTAATAAACCAAAAAGAAACAAATCCAAATATTCCATTTATTACAAATTGCCCAAAATTAAATCCAAAATTATAGTTATCTAACTTGGTATAGCAGACCTGACAGGTATTAGAAACCTGTCAGGTCTTGCGCGCGGATGCAAAATGAAAAAGCGTAATGATTTACAGCGACTATTGGTGTTATCGCCAATAGTAATGGTTATCTATCTTTAACTTGTTGGAGACAACACCAACAAGGGCGAAAAAAAATGTAGCTAACTAACTACGTTTTTTTATTTTATGACGCTGAATTAAAAATTCAGCGGAGCGGAGAATTAAATTGAGTTTACGAGTTAAGTAAATTTCCCAAGGTTGATACATTGACTTTACGCCAAGATTTATGAGCTTATCAATTAACTTAATCATCGCTTAAATGTAACAAAATATATGATATTTTAAAAGATGAGAAACAATTGTATTTAACCGTAAATTTTATTAAATATTTATTGTAGATGATTAAAACAGTAATGTCTTTTTAATGACAATGCCAGCAAGAGGAAACAAAAAGAGGCTTGAAATGTACTGCCCCCAAAAAGTTAGACACCTATTGGTGGCATTTTTATGTTAAAAAGAAAAAAGTACAGTTTCAATTTTAAACTTGATTGCGTCGAATCAATTTTCTAAAAAAATATTACAATGCCTTACAAATACTTAAATTTTTCTGCCAATAGGCGGATTGGAATTGCTTTGACTATTGAATAAAAAACAAAAAAATGGAGCTTGTTTTTTTATCACTTTATTGCCAAAAACAAAGTGATTAAAAAAAACAAAACTAGAATTGAGTTCTAAAATTAAAATGCGTTAATTTTTTAAGACGCAAAACCCATAGAAAATTATTGTTTACAAAAAAAGGTTCCGTGCAACCCAGGCTTCGTTGTGCGTTTTCCAAACGCAACGAAGTCTTAGTTGTTATGGGCTGCTTTTGGTCTAAATTTAACGCTTTATATAATTATTGAGTTAATTGAACGTCTTATATGTTTGCCATAACCATCTTGATTGCTGTACCCAAGTCGAATTATAAATTGTATAGGCTTTTTGATCCCTAGATTATCATAAATATCATTTTTCATTGGTTCTTCTTCCAAGATTTGAGAAATGGTGTGATTCCTAATACTTAATTCAGTACACTTTAACAGGGCCTTTTGATAAAGTCTTCCAGATTCGTAAATAGAAAAATTTTCACTACTAT
>JBEIPP010000118.1:0-9530 GCA_040376995.1 Flavobacteriales bacterium | reverse complement strand
TTTGTAAACCATTAAAAATTGGAACAGATAATGTAAACCCTATACTCTTGTTCACATTATCTTTGAACTGATCGGCAAAAGGTTTTTTTGAAGTTACGACTTCAGTTTTAGGCTGGTAAACAGGAGCAATAATTGTTGGGGTATTAGGATTATCTGCAATGTAATAGGGTGTTTGTTCATAGCCAATAAAATTAACGGCATCAATGTTTTTGTCTAATCCAGATGTACCAGTGCCAATAGTTCCTGTAGCAGATAGAGTAGGGCTTACACGACCTTTAGCAACTGCTAAGTTTTTTTCAGCTGATAATAAATTATAATAAGCACTTTTAATAGAGTGTTGATTTTTTAAAGCAGATTCATATATGTTTTGAACAGATAAAGAAGCTAATTCATTGTTTAAAATATCAACATTTGGTCTAGTGATATTAAAATTATTTAAAGTATCTAAGTTTAGTAATTGTTTTAAGGTTAGCATAGCAATTTGATAGTTATTATCAGAGCTAGTTACGTTTACCTCTTCATTTGCTAATTGAGCTTTTAAATCAAACACGGCACTTTTTGCTAAAGTGCCAGCATCTGCTAACTTTTCTGTTCTTTCTAATTGTTCTTGAGTAATTTTAAACTGTGCTTTAGCAATTTGAAAAATTTCATCGCTAAAAATAACATTAATATAAGCGGTAGCAACATTTAACGCTAAATCATTTCGCTGCTGTAAATAACTTTCGGTATTGGATAGATATAGATATTGATTAGCCTTAATGTTATTGTATTGAGACAATCCCGACCAAATTACCACATTAGATGAAACATAAAAGTTTTGTGATAATACCTGAGTATTGGCAAAAGTGTTAGAATATCTATCAATGGTTCTACCAAAGTTATAGGTATGCTGAGCCCCAGTATTAACTGTTGGTAAAATAGCGGCTTTACTTTGATTGGTATTGTTTTTACTAATACGAGCAGAGATTTCGGATTGTTTTAAGTTGATATTGTTTTTTTGAGCATAGTCAACACACTGCTGTAAATCCCAAATATTAGATTGAGCAAATGTAAGTTGAGAAAATCCCAATAAAATGAGTGTATGTAAAATAATCTTCATAATAATTTATAAATCGAAGTAAATTTAACTAAAAAAAGCACCCGTTTCACTCAACTACATAAACGGAAAAAAGTAGGGGTATTAGTGCAAAATGCCCATATAAATTTATCAACTTTAGAGTTTTAAGCGCCCTTTTTTATTACTTTTCTAATCTTAAATTTGTGACACAAAAATATAATGATCCCGTTTTTACAATACATAGCTCAATATGTTTTTAATCATCATGCTGCTGATACAGAGCATTTATGTATTGTTTTACCTAATAAACGTGGAGCTTTATATTTAAAACAGCATTTAGCTAAAGTTTTTCAAAAAACAATTTGGTTACCCACAATTATTAGCGCCGAAGAATTAGTAGCAGAACTGTCGAGTTTACAGCAGGCCGATAGCATTGATTTGATTTGTGATTTATATACGGTTTACACTTCTATTTTAAAAGAAAAAGCCGAACCATTTGAATCATTTGCCAAATGGGGAACCTTAATGCTTCAGGATTTTAATGAGGCAGATCGGTATTTGGTGGATACCAACTCTTTATATCAAAATTTAAAAGAGATTAAAGAAATTGAAAATTGGAGTTTAAGTGCTGATAGTTTAACGCCCACACAGCAAGATTATGTTAATTTCATGCATCAAATGGGAAGTATTTATCATGAATTTGTAAAAGTACTACTTCAAAAAAAACAAGCCTACCAAGGTTTGATGTATCGCAAAGCGGTTGAAGGATATAAAGAATCGGAATACATCCAGCAGTTTTCTAAAATTTTAATTTGTGGTTTTAACGCTTTAAACAAAGCAGAAACGCTTATTTTTTCGGATTTAGTAAAACAGAAAAAAGCAACTATTATTTACGATGCAGATAAGTATTATGTGCAAAATGAAAGCTACGAAGCGGGATTATTTCTTCGCAAAAACTTTAGTAATACTTGGTTAGATACTAAAAATTATATTGGTGATTATTTTAATGAGATTCCTAAACATATTGATATTGTGGCCGTTCCAAAACAAATGGGACAAGCACAAGTAGTCTCTCATCAGCTATATGAATGGATTAAGCAAGGTAAATCATTACATAAAACGGCTGTTGTTTTAGCAGACGAAAGTTTGTTATTTCCTATATTAAATCAATTGCCAGAGGAAGTTGAGCATGTAAATATTACCATGGAGTATCCTTTGCGTTTATCTCCTATTTATGATTTAATTGATAATTTAATTAGCCTTCATCAATCTACTCAAAAGGTAAGTGCTTCATCGAGTTATTATTTTGCGGATGTATTTAAGATTTTACAGAATTCATTATTCAAAAAATATTACAAGTCATTTAATCCAAGCGTTCCTTTACAGTCAATTATTCAAAAGGTCATTGATAAAAATTATGTATGGTTAAATAAAAAAGTATTAGCCGAACTATTTGAAGATAATTACCAATACATTGAAAATTTATTTAATACTTGGGCTAACTCAGCACAAGGCATAGCTTCGATGTCAATCATTATAAATGTGTTTAATGTTTCCGAAAATGAAGACTTGCAATTATCTTCTACCGAAAAAGAATATTTGCATGTGTTTACTAAATATTTCAATCGCTTGCAATCTCTTATACAAACGCATCATTATTTAGATTCATTATTAACTCTAAAGAGTTTGTATAAGCAAATTATTGGTTCAGCTTCAGTACCATTTATTGGTGAACCATTGCAAGGATTACAAATTATGGGGGTGTTAGAAACCCGTACTTTAGATTTTGAAAATATCATTTTATTAGGAGTTAATGAGGGAGTTTTACCTTCAGGTAAATCTGCTAATTCATTTATTCCTAATGATTTAAAACGCTATCACGGTATGCCTTTGTATGGCGATAAAGATGCTATTTATGCTTACCACTTTTATCGTATTTTACAAAGAGCATCCAATGTTTTAATAACTTACAACACCGAACATAGTGTGTTAGGTTCTGGCGAAAAAAGTAGATTTATAACTCAGTTGCAATTTGAATTACGAAAATATAATGATGCGCATGTGATTACTGAGCAAATGTTAAGCGGCGATATACTGCCTGCTAGTTCTCGAAATTCGATTTCTATTTCAAAAACAGATTTAAATTTAGCACCTATTATTTATAAACTCACTACTGATAGTCAGTATACGGGATTGAGTCCATCGGCTTTAATTACTTATAAAGATTGTAGCTTGCGATTCTTTTTTAGATATGGAGCTGGTATTAAAGAAACAGAGGATGTAGAAGAAAGTGCAGAGGCAAATACTCAAGGTTCTATTTTACATGAATCACTCGAAATGCTTTATAAACCATTTATTGGAAGGGTTTTAAATGAAGATAATATAAAACAATGTCTTTCAAAAACAGAAGATAGTGTTAATCTCATTTTTCAAAATTACTTTAGTCAGCGCGAAAGCCAGTTTGGTAAAAACTTTTTGCAACGTAAGGTATTATATGAATACGTCAATAAATTATTAAAAAATGATTTACGATTAATTCAGCAGTCGCATAAAACCAATGAATTATTAAGTTTAATTGATCTTGAGCTAAATTTATCTGCTTCTGTTACTATTGCTGTGAAAGGAGTTGATACCCTTATTTATCTAAAAGGTTCGGCTGATAGAATTGATAAATTGGGAAGTAAAATTAGAATTATTGATTATAAATCTTCTATCAAAGATTCTGATAAATTTAAGTTTACCAATTTCGAAGATTTGTTTACCGATAGCCATTATAACAAAATGTTGCAGTTGTTTATGTATGCTTGGTTAGTTGTAAAAAATAATCTTGCTAAACCCGAAGAATTGCAACCTTGTATCATACCATTTAAAAAGTTTGAAGAACAGCCCAGATTTATTATAGAAGACATAAAAGGAGGTGGAGTTTTAAACTTTACAACCGAGTTGTTGCAAGAGTTCGAAGACCATTTAAAACAAAAAATCTCCGAAATAATCGTTAGTTCGGAGCCATTTATGCAAACGGATGATGATGATAAATGCGAATACTGTGCCTATGCTAGTATTTGTAATATTTAGATTTCAATTAACACCGTATCGTTAGTTACTAATTGCAAATAGCGCTCTTTTTTTAGACTGTTTTTTGTATATTTATACTTTAAACTAAACTAACAAAAACGAACGTTTTACAATATGAAAAAAGCATTTGTATTTCCAGGTCAAGGATCTCAATATTCTGGAATGGGAAAAGAGTTATACGATAACTCAGATTTAGCAAAAAAAATGTTTCATCAGGCTAACGATATTTTAGGATTTAATATCACTGATACAATGTTTACAGGGTCTGATGAAGAATTAAAACAAACAAAAGTTACTCAACCAGCCATCTTCTTACATTCGGTTATTTTAGCTGCAACCATGGGAGAGTCTTTTGTTCCGGATATGGTAGCGGGCCATTCTTTAGGAGAATTTTCTGCGTTAGTAGCCAATAAAACATTAAGTTTTGAGAGCGCATTAACATTAGTTTATAAGCGTGCAATGGCAATGCAAAAAGCCTGCGAAATTAATCCTTCAACTATGGCTGCTGTATTAAACTTAGCAGATGATGTTATTGAGAATATTTGTAAAGAAATTACAGCTAGCGGCCATGTTGTTGTTGCTGCAAATTATAATTGTCCAGGTCAGTTAGTTATTTCAGGATCAATTGAAGGAATTAACATTGCTTGCGAAAAAATGAAAGCGGCAGGTGCTAAACGTGCTTTAGTATTACCTGTAGGCGGCGCATTTCACTCGCCTTTAATGGAGCCAGCTCGTTTAGAGTTAGAGGCTGCTATTAATGCAACCATATTTAACCAACCAATTTGTCCTGTTTACCAAAATGTTACTGCAACTGCTGTTTCTAATCCTGAGGAAATTAAAAAGAATTTAAATATACAATTAACAGCTCCTGTAAAATGGACTCAAACCGTTACTCAAATGATTGCTGATGGAGCAACTCATTTTACAGAATTAGGGCCTGGTAAAGTATTACAAGGTTTAGTTAAAAAAGTAAATCCAGCTATGGAAACCATTAGTGCATAAAACCATGAAAAAAAAAATCATTATTTGTATTGCTTTATTTCATTTGAACTATCAGATGAATGCGCAGTTTTTTAGAGGTGTAGGATTATTTGTTGGTGCTACCACAACTAGTCATAAGTATATCAATACAACACCAGTTGATCCAAACTTCTTTACACATACAGTTCCAGCTCCTTCACATCGTTCGGCTGAGTTTATTTATTTTAGCGTAGGGTTATTTGGTGAGTTTTTAAAATACGAACACATTCGTTGGCAAACAGAATTAGAGTATTGTAAAAAAGGAGGAGTTGAACGCCCAATGGGAATTCCTATGACAGGGGATAGAGGACCAGCTACTCCAAATACATACACAAATATTCAGTGGAATAATTTTGCTAAAATACTTGGTAACGAAGGATACAGAGGGATTCCTTACCTAATGTTAGGTGCAAGATTAGAATATAATTTATCAAGATCCATTGGAGCGTATGGAGTCGTTGCAGGGGCAGTACCAAAAATTAATATCACACCTGATGTTGGTGTTGGTTTTGAATTTGCGTCATTTAGCAAATGGCATTTGTTTACAGAGGTACATTATAACCCAGATGCTATAAAAATGAAAGTTCAGTCTGTTGAGTTTAATCAACGTATGTGGGAATTAAGAGTAGGGATTATTTACAGACCAAGAAAGGCATTAGATGATTGTAATGCTCCAAGATATCACGGAAGTAATTATTAATACATAAAATTTTTAGACATGGTAATGACCAAAGATGTTTTATTTTCATTAACCAAAGGTGGCTACGCTCCTCAAGAAGAAATGCTTGAAGTAGCCCGTAAAAAAGGCAAATTGTATATTGGAATTCCAAAAGAAATGGCATTTCAAGAAAATCGTGTTCCTTTGGTGCCTGAAGCTGTTGCTTTATTAGTAAACAATGGTCATAAAATTGTTGTGGAGGCTGGTGCTGGTTCCAATGCTCATTTTGAAGACACTGATTATAGCGAGGCAGGGGCAGAGATTGTTTACTCTGCAAATGAAGTTTATAAAGCAGATATTATTTTAAAAATTGCACCTCCAACGTTAGATGAAATTGAAAGTATGAAAACAAAACAAACGTTGTTTTCAGCGCTTCAATTAACTGTTCAGCCAGAGGATTTTTTAAAAAAATTAGTAGCAAAAAAATTAAACTGCGTTGCTTTTGATTTAATTACTGATGATGCTGGAATATTTCCAGTTATCAGAGCGATGGGTGAAATTGCAGGAGGTACATCGATATTAGTTGCGGCAGAATTATTAAGCAATGCTAATAATGGAGTTGGTTCAATTTTAGGAGGTATTAGTGGTATTTCTCCTACCGAAGTTGTTATTATTGGTGCTGGAACCGTTGGCGAATTTGCCACTAGAGCCGCTTTAGGATTAGGAGCAACGGTTAAGGTGTTTGATAATTCAACCTCTCGTTTACGTCGTTTACAAAGTCAATTAGGTATTCGTATTTTTACGTCTGTTATTGTTCCTAAAGTATTAGAAAAACATTTAAAAACGGCTGATGTAGCAATTGGTGCATTACGCGCATCAAAAGGAAGAACACCTTGTATCGTATCAGAAAATATGGTAGCCGAAATGAAAACAGGTTCTGTAATTATTGATGTGAGTATTGATCAAGGAGGTGTGTTTGAAACATCATCAGTGACTAATCATACAAAACCTGTATTTCGTAAACATGGTGTTATTCATTACTGTGTTCCAAATATTCCTTCTCGTGTTGCGCGAACCGCATCCTATGCATTTAGCAACATCTTCCAACAAATTTTAATGAACATGGGTGATGAAGGTGGCTTTGATGGATTAGTAAGAAAAGATGCTGGAGTAAGACATGGTGTTTATATCTATAATGGTATTTTAACGAATCAGTTTTTAGGCGAAACATTTAACTTACCACATAAGGATATTAATTTGTTAATGGCAGCCATGTAGAAATTAGTAAATGAGATATTGAATTGAAGAATTATTGAAGTAATAAAAACCAAAAAAACATCTACTCATATCATAAAAATTTAATTCAATCTTAAACTCTACAATTAATAAATCTCTTACTTCATAATTCAATATCCGAAATGAACTTTAAACAACGTCTTCGTCTTTTTTTAATCGGGTTTATACCTGGTTGTATTATTTTATTATTTATTATCAATAAAACAGGATGTACAAGTCCTAATGAATTAAAGATGTTGGAATTACAACATCAACATTTAGAATTAGGCAAAAAAGCAGCATGTAAATTAAAATGTTTGGTAATGATTGATAAGGGTTTTAAAGTAAATATTCGCAATTTTCAGGTGAATTACGATTTAAGTGATGTACATAAAAAACCTTATGGAATTTATTATTTACAAGCAAAAGATAGCAAACACGCTCGTTATGAATTTTTAGCAGAAGATAAAGACACTACTACTTTTGTAAACGATATAAAACTATTAGGTAACGAAGCAGTAAATTGTTATTGCGATACAATTCAATAATGGAAAATCAATTAAAAACAGATTTATCTAAATTCAATAACAACTGGTACAAAAAAGGCGGTAGTTCCATTAAGCGTGTTTCATGGTATATATTGAATGCTGTATTTTTTAATTCATCATTTCCCATTATGTCGTTTAAACGTTTTTTATTACGCTTGTTTGGTGCTAAGGTTGGTAAAGGAGTAGTTATTAAACCCTTCGTCAATATTAAATATCCTTGGCGTTTACGTATTGGTAATCATGTATGGATAGGAGAAAAAGTGTGGATTGACAATTTAGGATTAGTAGTATTACATGATAATTCTTGTGTGTCTCAAGGAGCTATGTTATTATGCGGAAATCATCATTACAAAAAAGTAGCTTTTGATTTAATAGTTGGAAATATTACTATCGAAGAAGGCGCTTGGATTGGAGCGCAATGTGTAGTTTGCCCTGGAGTTAAAGTAGGCAGCCATGCCGTATTAACCGTAAATAGCGTTGCAACCGCACGTTTAGAACCTTGGAGTATATATCAAGGTAATCCAGCTGTAAAAATTAAGGATAGGGTGATAAAGGGCTAATTGTTTTTTAATAAAGTTTTAGAGGTATCCATTTAAATACTTATCTTGTGAGAATAATACCAAATACAAATATTAAATAGTCCAATTTAAGCATTCAAAAATGTAAGGATATGAACAAGCGGAAATAATGATTTTTTCTGTTAATTGCTTTAATTGAATTTCAATAAAGTCTGATAATTGCTCTAAGTTTTTGAATAGACAGCCCGTAAAATTTGCTTTTATTATTTCCCACATTCTTTCTGCAGGGTTTAATTCGGGACAGTACGGTGGCAAAAAGATAAGGCACATATTATTGGGTATTCTTAATGCTTTCGATTTATGAAAGGCTCCGTTATCCAGCACAATAATTTTAAATTCATTTGGATCTTGCGCTGAAAATTCATCAAGATAAATTTGAAAAGTAGCATTATTACAAAATGGTAATTCTAATGAAAAACTCTTCCCGTTAATTGGAGAAAAGGCTCCAAACAGATAGGTTGATTTAAAAACTTGCTGAAAGAGACATATAGGCTTTACTCCTTTAGCTGTTAAAGCTCTGCCATTCTTCGTAAACAAACCAAATCTACTTTCGTCTTGAAAATATAAATTAACACTCTCAAATTGAGTTGGTATTTTAAAAACTACTTCTTGGATGATTTGGCCGAAGTTTTTTTAAAAGCGGCCATTGCTGCTTCGTCCTTTAATATATGGGATTTGCGTGCAACTTTAATTTTACTTCCAAAATGTCGCTTAGAATATTCGACAACAGTGGTGTATTTTATTTCTTTGCCAAATTCATCTTTTATCCATTGCATTAATTCTTTATAGCCTCTTAAAGCATTTTTAGGTTGGTTTAATTTGTGTTCGATTTTTTTATGCTCTTCTTTAGTGATAAGACTTGGTTTAAAACCAATTCTACCATGTGAAACAATGCCTTTAATCCCATCATTAACATAAATAGTTCTCCATTTTTGAATACTATTAGGATCAACACCAATAAGTTTAGCTAATTGCCTTTTGGATATACCATTAATACAATTCTTCTTCAACTCGATAAGCATATTAAGTCTTTTAATAATAGTTAAAGGTTGATTTTTTTGTAATTGCTTAAGTTCTTTCGAGCTTTCTTTGATGTGAATGATTGTTGCTTTTGACATAATATACATTTATAAAGTAGTCCAAAAATAATAAAAAAAATCAATATATCAAAATTGGACTATATTTTAATTGTATTTGGTATAAATTAAACTCAAATGGGAAAGCACACAGGACAAGGGATTATCGAATATTTTGATAGGTTTAAAACAGATTTAGATTGCCTATCTTATTTAGCCACTATAAAATGGGAGAAAGGCTTC
>JBEIPP010000059.1:0-17427 GCA_040376995.1 Flavobacteriales bacterium | reverse complement strand
TTAAACTGCGTTCAATTTCTCTCCCACGTTTATGAATGTTTTTTAGCAATAAATCAGTTGAGGTATCCAAATAAACTACCAAGTCGGGAGTAGGAATAGTTTTTCTTAAGGGTTTAAAATGTTTTTTAAAAAAAGAATAATCATCAGATAATAAATTTGTTTTTGCAAAACACAGGCATTTATCAAAATGAAAATCACTAACAGTGATTGTTTGTTTTTTAATGTTTTTAAAATAATTGGTCAATTGTTTTTGCCTATCAATTAAAAATGAATATTCGGTAGGAAAAGCAAAGGTTTCTTTATCATTATAAAATAAAGGTAATAAAGTATTGTCTTCAAATTGTTCTGGTAAATAGGTCGCTTTTAATTTCTTAGCCAATGCTTTAGCTATGGTGCTTTTTCCTGAACCAATATTTCCTTCTATACAAATAAACATAATTAAATACTCTTAAAATTGTTTAACATCCGACAAATCGTTACATTCTGATAACAAACTAAAGATAGTTTTATTTAATAAAGGATGCAAATAGTTTGGTGCAATTTCGTTTAAGGGGATTAATACAAATTTTCTTAAGTGTAATCTTGGATGTGGTACTATAAGTTTACACTCATTAATAATATCGTGGTTATAAAAAAGAATATCAAGGTCAATAGTTCTTGGTTCGCAAGTAGCACTAATGGTTCGCATTCTTCCTAACTCTTTTTCGATTAATAAAAGAGATTCAATTAGGGAAAAGGCAGATAAAGTTGTTTTAACTTCAACACATTGGTTTAGATAAGCTTGCTGGTTTTCAACACCCCAAGCCTCTGTTTCATAAATACTAGATTGAGCTGAGATTTTTCCAATTTGCTCTTCAATTTTAGATAAGGCATGTTTCAGAGCCATTTTTCTGTCCCCAATATTACCGCCCAAACATAAATACGTAACGTTCATATAATTATTGGTAAAAATACAAGAATGTATCTTAAATTGGCTTATTGAAATTAATAAATAATTAAATACACAGAGATGAAACAATTTTTTGGAGCGTTTTTTGGCTCATGTTTAGGGATTTTAGTGACAGGAGTAGTCATTATCATTATTGTGATTGCCTCAATTACAAGTGTATTTTCGGATGCTATTAAAATGAATGAGCATGAGGTTTATAAACCAAAAGAAAATACTGTTTTAAGAATTAACTTAAACGGAGATATTAAAGAGCGTGGAGTTAAAAATCCCTTTGGAGATTTAAATTTAGGGCCATTTATGCCAAAAGCATCAGTAGGATTAAATGAAATTTTAGCTAGTCTTAAAAAAGCTAAAGATGATAATAATATTAAAGGCATTTATTTAGAAATTAGTGAGCCAGTTGCAGGTTTCGCTACTTTAGAAGAGGTACGAAATAGTTTATTAGATTTTAAATCATCTGGTAAATTTATCTATGCTTATTCTGAAGGGTTTTCACAAAAAGCCTATTATTTAGCTACTACAGCTAATAAGTTATATTTAAATCCACAAGGGGCTTTAGAAATGAAGGGCTTAAGTTCACAAATTATGTTCTTTAAAAAGATGTTGGAGAAAATGGATATGGAAGTTCAAATTTTTAGACATGGTAAATTTAAAAGTGCAATTGAACCATTTATGTTAGATAAAATGAGTGATGCTAATAGAACGCAAGTAGAAACCTATTTAGGTTCTTTATGGAATCATATGACAAAAGGCATTAGTGATAGCAGAAAAATTTCGGTGAAAGATATTAATGATATGGCAAATAATTTAGCTATTAGAAGTCCAGAAGATGCTGTTAAATATAAACTAGTAGATGAATTAAAATATGAGGATGAAGTTTTTAGTGCTATTAAAAAAAATATAAATTTAAAAGGTGAGGATCAAATTAACTTTGTGTCTTTAACTAAATATTCAACCTCTGTTTATGATTCAAAATTAACTAAAGATAAAATTGCCGTTATTTACGCAGTTGGTGAAATCGAAAGTGGAGAAGGAGACGATGAGAAAATTGGAAGTTTAAGAATTGCGAAGGCAATTAGAGAAGCAAGATTAGATAAGAACATTAAGGCTATAGTATTTCGAGTTAACTCTCCAGGTGGAAGCGCCTTAGCATCTGATGTGATTTGGAGAGAAACTGTATTAGCGAAAAAAGCAAAGCCATTTATTGTATCGATGGGCGATGTAGCGGCAAGTGGTGGTTATTACATCAGCTGTGCTGCCGATAGAATTTTTGCTCAACCTAATACGATTACGGGTTCAATTGGTGTATTTGGAATGATTCCTAATGCTCAAAAAGCATTATCAGAAAAGTTAGGAATTACAATTGATACCGTAAACACGAATAAACATAGTGATGTTGGTACTATACTAAGAGGTGTAACAACTGATGAGTATGAATATGTACAACAAAGTGTGGAGCATATTTATGATGTATTTATTACTAAAGTAGCTACTGGCAGAAAAACGAGTAAAAATACGATTGATAGTATTGGGCAAGGACGAGTGTGGAGTGGAGCAGATGCTATAAAGATTAATTTAGTAGATGAATTAGGTGGTATAAATGATGCTATTGTCTATGCTGCAAAGCAAGCTAAGTTAAAGGAATATGAATTAATGAATTTGCCAAAACAAAAAGATCCTTTACAAGAACTTTTATCAAATACACAAGATGAGATGGAAGCTCGCACCATGAAATCCTATTTAGGAGAACAATATATTTATATGAAACATCTTAAAAATGTATTACAATTAAAAGGTGTTCAAGCTCGTTTACCATACGAAATGATTATTGAATAGTTTTATATTTACCTTATTGAACGCTGCAAGAGTTATAACTTTTGTTGCGTTTTTTTATAACTAACATTTTTTAAGAAATCGCTTTCTTTTCATCTAATTTTAAATACTTATTTTCACTTAAAATTAGAACCTTATGATTCGTATATTTTTAATCTTATTTTCTTTATTAAGCCTAGCTGGATTTTCTCAAACATCTTTAAAACCTGTAATATGGGATGCTATATATGTTCCAACCAACGCTAGCGAAGGTGAAATTCACTTTATAGCAACCATCGAAAAAAAATGGCATATCTATTCTCAACGGCCTATAGATGTAGGGCCAATACCTACTTCATTTACAGTAAATGCAAGTGCTGATTTTGAATTAGTTGGTAAAGTAGAGGAGAGCGAAGCTCATGAGGAATATGTAGCAGCATTTGAAGCAAAAGTGTTTGTGTTTTCTGAAAAAGCTGTTTTTAAACAAAAAATTAAGTTAAAAAATCAAAAAAGCTTTACCATAAAAACCATCTTAGAGTTTATGACGTGTAATGATATTCAGTGCTTACCGCCCACTATACTTGAGTTTTCGGTTTCTGTGCCCGAATCTCAGACAAAAAAATAGGTATTTAGGAATCATATAATCGTTGGCTTTTTATGGCAAGCTCAAATCTGTTTTTTTTGAAAATTGCTCTACCTTTACCAAACAAATTTATTCTATGTTAAAGAAATTATTTTCTCTGTTTTTACTGCTAGCTGTTAATGTATCTTTATTAAAAGCGCAAGATAATCCTGTGCATTTTAAATTTGCTACAAAAAAGATTTCGGATTGCGAATATGATTTGCAGTTTATAGCGTCTATTGATGAACCATGGCACATGTATTCATTAACGCCAGTAACGGATGGTCCTAATCCAACTGTCTTTACATTTAAAAAATCGGCAGACTATGAATTAGTAGGAAAAACCACAGAGAGTAAGCCTGTAAAAGAATTTGATAAAGTATTTGAAATGAATGTGCAATATTTTAAACATACAGCCACATTTACACAGCGTATTAAATTAAAAACAGATAAAAAGATTTCAATTAAAGGTAAATTAGAGTTTCAAGCATGTACTGAAGAGAAATGTATTTTTCCGCCAGCAGATGATTTTGAATTTCAATTGCAAGGAACGGGAGTTTGTTTAGCTCGAGTAAAAACAGAAGCAGCGAATGATATAACAACTCATACAATTTCTAGTATTACGGATTCTGTTTCTAAAGAAGATACAATTAATACAGCAGTTGCTGCAGTTAACGAACAACCCGTTATATCGCAAGGAATTCCTAAAGAAATAAAAGAACCCCCAAAATCATGGTATGCTATTTTTATCGCTGGTTTTATTGGTGGTGCTTTAGCTTTATTAACACCTTGTGTGTTTCCGATGATACCAATGAATGTTAGTTTCTTTACCAAGCAAAGTAAAACAAAAGCAGAAGGAATTAGAAATGCTTTATTGTATGCCGTTTCTATTATTGTATTGTATGTTGGTTTAGGTTTGGGAGTAACCTTGATTTTTGGAGCAGGAGCACTTCATTCATTATCAACCAATGTGTGGTTTAACTTGGCATTCTTCATTTTATTATTAGTGTTTGCTATGTCTTTCTTGGGAGCATTTGAAATAACATTGCCTAGTGGCTTCGTTAATAAAATGGATGCTAAATCAGATAAAGGAGGATACATTGGTATTTTCTTTATGGCATTTACTTTAGCATTGGTGTCGTTTTCATGTACAGGACCTATTATTGGAACCTTGTTAGTAGAAGCTTCTTCAACCGGAAATATTTCTGGTCCGTTTTGGGGAATGTTTGGTTTTGCTTTAGCCTTAGCATTACCTTTTGGTTTATTTGCGGCGTTTCCAGGCTGGTTAAATTCATTACCACAATCAGGTGGTTGGTTAAATGCCGTGAAGGTGACCCTTGGATTTTTAGAATTAGCCTTGGCTTTAAAGTTTGCTTCTAATGCTGATTTAGTTGTTCAGGCAGGTATTTTAACTCGCGAAGTATTTGTTGGCTTATGGATTGTCATCTTTGCTTTATTAACGATGTATTTAGTAGGGCTGTTTAAAACCTCTCATGATAGCGATTTAAAACATGTATCTGTTGGACGTTTATTTGTGGCTATTACTTCTTTCTTTGTGGTTATTTATTTAATCCCTGGTATGTGGGGAGCTCCATTGAAATTATTTTCGGGTATTTTACCTCCATTAGAGTATTCTGAATCTCCACATGGTTTTGGTGGATCAAGTGCTGGTGCTTCTGCTCAAGCATCTATCCCGCAAGATGCAGAGTTTGGAAAATTCATAGAAGTGAATAAAAATGGGATAGTTCATTTTAAAAATGATTACGAACATGCTTTAGCGTATGCTAAAAAAGTTGGTAAGCCTTTATTAATCGATTTTACTGGGCATGCTTGTGCTAACTGCCGTAAAACAGAAGATTACGTGTGGCCAGATCCAGAAGTGACAAAGCGTTTAAATAATGATGTGGTATTAGTGTCATTATACGTTGATGATAAACGTGAGTTAGACCCTAAAGATTATATGACCGTTCAATGGTATGGTAAAGAAAGACAAATTACCGACATTGGCGATAAGTTTAAATACATGGAAGAAAAAATTTACGGACAAAGTACTCAGCCATTGTACGTGTTAGTAGATGGTAACGAACAAGTGTTAGCGCCTATTCGTGGTTATAATCCTAGTATTCCTGAATATATTAATTGGTTACAAGATGGTATTAGTAAATATAAAAAATAAATATATTTTTATACTTTAAAATTATTACTAATCTTAAGAATGAAAAATTTTTTAATTATATGTTTTTTTCTGATTACAGGAACGATTTTTTCTCAGAAAAATGAAACTCTAAAGCTCAACAGAACTCAACTCAGTAAAGCAAATTTATTAAGTGAACTTGTAAAATATGAGATGAATGGATCGACGTATGTTTCATGGGAAGTAGGTGCAAAAGCAAAAGGTAAATTTGTTTCGGCAGTGTGTAAAGGCGATTCAATATCGCCATTGATAAGCAATATCTTAAAAAATGCTGATATAGGTAGTAAAATATATTTTGATATTACTACTAGCACTAATAAAACAAAAGATAAGAAACCTTGTGTTCAGACATTTGGAATTCTTGTTGTTGAATAATTTTTTTAATCATGAGATTTGTTATTCAACGAGTTTTGGAAGCCTCGGTTAAAATTGATGGTGCTGTTTACTCCGAAATACAAAAAGGATTTTTAGTATTAGTTGGTATTGAAGAAGCAGATACCAAAGAAGATGTGGATTGGCTTTGCCAAAAATTAATTGGTATGCGCATTTTTGCGGATACCGATAATAAAATGAATTTATCATTGCAAGACATTAATGGCGATATTTTATTAGTATCTCAGTTTACCTTATTTTCTTCCACTAAAAAAGGTAACCGACCTTCTTTTATTAAATCGGCTAAACCGGATATAGCAATTCTTCTTTATGAATATTGCATTCAACAATTAGCTCAATTACTTAATAAACCTATTAAAACAGGGCAATTTGGCGCTGATATGAAAGTGAGTTTAGTAAACGATGGGCCTGTTACTATTTTAATAGATAGTAAGAATAAGGAGTGATTTTGATTTAATTAAAAAATACCTACCTTGAAATATTCAAATATAACTTTAATATTTCAAGGTAATGATATTTATATTTTTGGTAAATATTTAGCAATAAAAGTGTTTAAATCTGTAAAAAATATTTTATTTTTACTAATATAATCAGTAGTTCCAGAGCATATTACAAAATTATTTTTACTACCTAAATCTTCAATACTATTGTAATATCCTTTTGATACAGATGGAGCTTTACTTAATTTTATTTCTATACATGCTTTTACGGTATTGCCGTGAACTAATACTAAATCACATTCAGCACCAGCATGAGTTCTATAATAATAGGCATCAATACGATTTGGTGCAGCGTAAATAATTTGGCTTATAGCATAACCTTCCCAAGATGCACCAACAGATGGATGATTTAGTAATTCTTTTTCGTTTTGTATACGAAGTAACTAATGTAAAATTCCACTATCATTAATGTATATTTTTGGAGCCTTTAAAATACGTTTGCCATTATTAACAAAGTAGGGAGGTAATCTACGGATTAAAAATGCAGCTTCTAAATAGTCTAAATAGCGTTTTACTGTTGTGCCACTTAGTTCCAAAGACGAGCCTAAACTTTCTGCATTTAATATATTGCCTTGTAAATGAGCTAGCATGCCCCATAATTTACGCATTACAATAGGTGAAAATCTTACATCAAATAAAAATGGTAAATCTCTTTCGATATAAGTAGTTACAAATGCATCTAGCCAACCAAATACCATTTCATTACTTTTTAATGTTAATGGTTTTGGAAACCCACCTCTAAACCAATGTTTTTTTTAAAGTTATAGACGATGGAAGTTCTTTTAATTTGATAGGATGCTTTTTATATAACTATAATTATAAGGAGGCAATAACAACAAGTAATAAAAATCTTTTAATTGATGATTGAAGATGTATTTTTGATTGGTTTTATATTCGTTGATAGACTCTGCATAAAAAGGAGCATTGATGTATTGATAATACTTTAAATAAACAAAATACACCTCAATGGCAATCCAAACTTTTTTAGCTTTTATACTCACTAGATATTCAATATACTGATTGGTGTTCATGCAATACGAATAATCTTAGCACGACACTAACTTTACATTGAAACTAAAATCTATTGCTAATAAAACACTTACTAAATACAGCATACTACTTTTAACCCAGATTACGCATTAGAAAATCTATTACGAGCTGAAACCTCTTCAAAACAAAACGCTTTGCCACTTTTTCTCCTTCATCATAGTGGTTACTATGCTTCAGTCAAAAAAGTGTCTGTTTTATTAAGCTTTCAACTCTCATTACGATTCCTAATGCGTAATCTGGGTTTAAGAATAGATGTAATAGAGATGTAATAAAAAAACAAAACAATGACTATCACTATTCATGAAAAAAAAACATTAAAGATGTTCGCTCGGTGGGATACAACACATATGAAAACCCAATTATTAAATACTACTAAAAATATCATGCCTAATAAAATTAAACTGGTACAGTAATACAAACTATTCGTATGTCGTTTATTAGTTACTAATCCGTAAACACAAGCAGCAATAATTAGTTCTAAGCACTAAATAAAAAGACATGATAAGCCATGCCGTAAAAAACAAAAAGTTGTACTTAAACTTGTGGTGAGTAGCTTGCATGTATTAAATATACAAAAAGATTTGAATCGTTACCCTGAACTTGTTTGGCTCTGCCGATTTCACAATTCAGGGTATATTTAGATGCTGAATAAAGTTCAGCATGATATAAAAAAAAAGGCTCCGCATATATTTTGCGAAGCCTTTTTTATTTAAATCTAATCTTAGTTTACTTTGATTAATTCTACATCAAAAACTAACCAAGAGTTTGGAGGAATAACTGGAGGATATCCATTTTCTCCGTAACCTAAATTAGCTGGAATAATTAATTTAGCTTTTCCACCTGGTTTTAATAATTGTAAACCTTCTGTCCAACCTGGAATTACTTGATTTAAACCAAATGTAGCTGGTTGTCCTCTATCTACAGAACTATCAAACTTATTACCATTTAACAAATATCCTGTGTAATGAACTGTAACACTACTTGTAGCTTTTGGATTTTCGCCTTGGCCTTCTTTTTCAATGATAAAACGCAAGCCACTAGCTGTAGTTTTAGCCGATCCATAAGTTTCATTTAAAACTTTATCCATTTTTTCTTTTTCTGCTTTAGCTTTAGCTTCTGCTTTAGCACCAGCATTTGCTTTCTCAAATTCAAATACTTTGGCTGCATCAAATGCTTCAGCTTCTTTACCTTTACGTAAAATCACTAAATGCTTTAATAAGTCGTTTCCTTTAATTGAATCAACTACTGCTTGACCTTGAATCACATGACCAAAAACCGTATGTTTTCCATCTAACCAATCTGTTTTAACATGAGTGATAAAGAACTGAGAGCCGTTAGTTGCAGGGCCAGCATTAGCCATAGATAAAATACCTGGACCAGAATGTTTTAATGTTTCATCAAACTCATCAGGGAATTTATATCCTGGATCTCCAGTACCTGTTCCTAATGGGCAACCACCTTGAATCATGAAATTAGGAATCACACGATGAAATTTTAAACTATCATAATAAGCAACGCCATCTGCTTTTGCTGTATTTTTAATAACACCTTCTGCTAAACCAACAAAGTTAGCAACCGTCATAGGTGTTTTTTTAAACTCTAATACACAGTAAATATCTCCTTTAGCTGTTTCAAATTTGGCATACATGCCATCTGCTTGTTTACTTAAAAATTCTTTATCCATCTTACTTAATTTTACTTTTTTAGGTTTTTTAGGTTTATCTGTGTTTGCTACTAATCCTAAGGATACTAAAGCAAATAGAGAAGATAAAATTATTTTTTTCATTGTTATGTATTTTATGTTTAATCAAAGATTAGTGCACGCCTGGTTGAGCTTCACCCGCCTTAAAATCAATTAATTCTACTTCGAATAATAATGTAGAATATGGAGGGATTGGTCCACCACCTCTTGGTCCATAAGCTAAAGCTGAAGGAATAATTAATTTAGCCTTACTTCCTTTTGTCATTAATTGAATTGCCTCTGTCCAACCCGGAATTACTTGATTTAACGGGAATGTAGTAGGCTCTCCTCTATCTAATGAACTATCAAACTTAGTTCCATCTAATAAAGTTCCTGTGTAATGAACAGTCACTACATCAGTAGCTTTAGGATGATCTTTGCTTTTACCTTTTTGAGTTTCAATAAAAATTAAACCACTTGTTGTAGGAGCGTTCGTGATTTTATTAGAAGTTAAATAAGCGTCTAATTTAGGTTTTTCGCCTTCAGCTAATTGCGCAATTTCAGCTTCTTGTTTCTTTTGATTTTCGTCTAACTCCTTCTTTGTTTTAATTTCTACCATTTTAATAGTAATCTGCAACTTATCGCCTGGTTTTGCAAAAGGAGGTAATGCTTGCATTTTATTAGTTTTTAAGAAAAATGAATCGGCGCTAATAATAAAAGCTGCACTATCATTTTTAGCCATCATTGTAAAGGCATCTTCTAAACTTCCCTGAAATGAAGATTTTGGTAAAATATTACGCACTGTTCCAGAACCATCTTCTGAATTCAATTTAGAATCAAATAAAACCGAATCAGAAGTTGCACGTTTTAAGGCATAAACAACTTTATAGCTAATTCCATCTCCAACAGCTGCTTTTGTACCATTTTCGTCTTGTGTAAAAAATTGATAATGTAACCCGTTTTCAGCTTTTGTAAAGCCTTCGAATTCTGATTTGTTACAAGATACAAGTCCTACTAATAAAGCAGAACCCAATAACATAGTGATTTTGTTCATTTTTTTTTATTTTATATCTATTATTTTAATATTGTAAACTAAAGGTGTATAAGGAGGAATAGAACCATTACTACTTCCTAATTCGCCAAAAGCCAGTCGCGAAGGTACTATAATTTTTGTAGTTTCTCCTTTTTTTAATGAGCCTATAACAATATTTAACCCATTAATTAACTGATCTGGAGTTCCATAAATAAATTCGAGAGTTTGCTCTGTTTTTTCAACAGGCTTGCCGTCTAAAAATGCGCCTTGATAGGCAATTTTTATTTTTTTGCCAGCACTTACTTTTTCTGCATTAGTGGTAGTTTTATTTAAAACATAAATTCCATATCCATCAGCCTTAATAAATTTATAATTCTGCAACAGATAACAATCTATAATTTGTAATTCCTGCAATTCTGTATCCTCCTCTTCATCCTGCCCTATTGAATTTCTTTTAAGAGATTTGTATTCAGCCTTTGAAATAATTTGATTTAATCGGACATCTAATTTAACTAAAGTATCATTTTTACAAAAGTCTGGAACAATGGTGTCAAAATATTCTCTAAAAAGTAAAGATGGTTTAATCAAAAAAGACACGCTATCTCCTTCAACCAATTTTAAATAATGACTCATGCAAGAGCCCATTATTTTAGCGGAGCTTAAAGATACATATAAGCCATTTGAAGCATCATGTTTAGTATCCCAAAAAACAGAATCTGATTGAGTTTTCATAACGGCATCTAAAACAACTACGCTCTCTGCCAAAGGGCTCTCATTACCATCACCAATTGCTAAAAGTTTATAGTAATATCCATTTTGGTCTCTTGTATAACCATCTAACAGATGATTTTTAGAGCAGGAAATTCCTACAACTAATATTAATAATAGTAGTTTTACTTTTCTAAACATACTTTATTAATTAGCTTGAGTTTTGACAACCGATAAGATTTGAACATCATATACTATAGGAGATTGAGGTGGGATTTTTTTAGAATCGCCCAATAAACCATGAGCCAGGTGAGACGGAATTAAAATCAAGGCTTTATCTCCAGATTTAAGAAACAATAATGCTTTATGTAATCCGTTTTCAATATTTTCCATTCCAACCCTAAATTCTTTTGCACCATCTATTTTAGAAGAGTAACACTCTGTCCCATTTAATAATGAAACAGTATAGTTAATTTTAACAATATCATCGTTTTTAATAGAATCTCCTTTTGCTGAAGGCTTATAAACATAATAACGAATACCACTTGTTGTTTTCACAAAAGCCATTTGATGAGATTTTTGATAATAATCCATCTCATCATTTTCTTTTATTACAACTTGTTGATTAGCTTTTACAAACTGTTGTTTTACTTTTTCATGATTAAATACATTAGAATCTTCTTTATCTGTTTTTGATTCACAGGCCATAAAAAAAGCAAAAAGACCTGTTGTTAAAAGAAATAAGCCTCTATTTATAAAAATTTTAATAAACATGAAAACTATTTATTTATTATCAGAAAGTGTATCTACTTCTTTCTTTACTTCCTGAATATGCTCCTGAATAGTGTTTGTAATTCCTCCAGTACCTTGCATCACATCTTTTTGAATACCATTAGCAGCATCTTTAAATTCTCTAATTCCTTTACCTAATGCTTTGGCAATATTTGGCACACCTTTTCCTCCAAACATTAATAATATTACAAGTAGGATTAAAACAACCTCCCCGCCACCTAAATTTAAAAATAAAATAAATAGTGAATTCATATCGCAAAAATACGCATTAAGTATCTAATAATTAACAGAATTTATTAGATGATTGACCATTTTTTGTTAACCAAACATCTGCGAATTAAAAATAAATATTAAGTAATTGTAGAAAACATGAAATAAACTTGTTGCGAACAGCACAACCACATCCTGATAGCTATCGGCAGAAGATAAACATGGCTATACCATCCCAAATCAAGTTCGAGACAAGTTATGACAACTAATAAAAAATAAAATAGTAAAAACTTACAAAAAAAAATCAAAGTAATTATATTCGTTTTTGTTGTTTTAGGATCAAACTTACTCAATGCATAATAAATGCATCAGCAGATAAACAAGTAACTACCTCCATAAATATTAGCGCTGCCCTTGTTGCAATAAATACTGATACTCATAAATACCTTGGGAATTTCGAGGCGTTTTTTTGTGATTTAAATTTTAATCTATTTATTTGTACAAATTAAATGAATCACACTCTTTACATAAAATCTAAATGTAAACATAAGGCTCACTCGAGCCATATTTAATTTCGTATGCTAGAACCAGGGATTGATTCACATACATTCAAAAAAATCAATAAACATTCTTAAATTTAAAACTCCTTACAATTCAGGATTAAAATCATCAAACACATCAAAATGAATATATTAAAATTTGGGGGCACAAGTGTTGGAACTGCTGAGCGAATAAAAGCCTTAGTTAAATTGATATCATCTTCCGATAGAAAAATAGTAGTGTTATCAGCTATGAGTGGAACAACAAACGCCTTAGTAGAAATCAGTAATGCACTTTATAAAAAAGATAGTGATAGTGCCAACAATCTCATCCATAAATTAGAGGCAACTTATATTAATGAAGTAGATAAACTATTTAGTTCATCCGACTTTAAAACTAAAGGCAATGATCTAGTTAAAAATCATTTTAATTACTTACGTTCATTTACTTTAGATATGTTTACGGTAAATGAAGAAAAAGCCATTTTAGCTCAAGGTGAATTATTAACTACTGCCCTATTTCATTTTCATTTACAAGAAATAAATATTGCGTCGGCATTATTACCTGCGTTAAATTTTATGCGCATTGATGAAAATGATGAACCACAATTAACTTACATTGAAAAAAACATAGAGACTGAATTAAATAAATATCCAAACATTAATTTATTCATTACTCAAGGTTATATCTGCCGAAACGCTTTTGGAGAAATTGATAATTTAAAACGAGGTGGAAGCGATTACACCGCTTCTATTATTGGAGCGGCTATTCATGCTAATGAAGTACAAATTTGGACAGATATTGACGGTATGCATAATAATGATCCTCGTATTGTTTCGAAAACGCATCCCATTCACGAGCTAAGTTTTGAAGAAGCTGCTGAGTTAGCATACTTTGGAGCTAAAATTTTACACCCTACTTGCATTTTACCAGCTCAAAAAAGAAATATTCCTGTATTGTTAAAAAACACCATGCAGCCTGAAGCAAAGGGCACTTGCATATCTAATATAAATGCTAAAGAAGGTATTAAGGCTGTAGCTGCAAAAGATGGTATTTGCGCCATTAATATCAAGAGTGATCGTATGTTATTAGCACATGGTTTTTTACGCGCAGTGTTCGATATTTTTGAACGTTACAAAACCTCAATTGATATGATTACAACATCTGAAATAGCGGTATCATTAACTATTGACAATATCAAACACTTAAAAGAAATTACGAAGGAATTAGAAGAGTTTGCTAAAGTGGAAATTGAGCAAGAGCAAACCATTATTTGCATTGTAGGTAATTTACCAAAAAATAAAGCTGGCTATGGCTTCAAAGTGTTAGAATCATTAAAAGTTATTCCTTTACGAATGGTATCTTACGGAGGAAGTTCCAATAACATTAGTGTATTAGTAAACTCTATTCACAAAAAAGATGCTTTGATTGCTTTAAATAAAGGACTGTTTGGATATTAATACTAGCAACATGATTTCAGAAAATAATATCAAAAACATATCGCAATATAAAACACCGTTTTATTATTATGATATGTCTCTGCTACAAAAAACATTAAATATATTGAAAGCAGAAAGTTCAAAATACCAATATCATGTGCATTACGCATTTAAAGCTAATACCAACCCTAGGATTATTAGTTTAATTCAAAAAGCTGGCTTAGGAGCTGACTGCGTGAGTGGTAATGAAGTAAAGTGCGCGATTGAAAATAAATTTGATATATCTAAAATTGTATTTGCAGGTGTTGGTAAAAGTGATGATGAAATTAATTACGCTTTGAAAAAAAATATTTTTTGTTTTAACTGTGAAAGTTTACAAGAACTAGAGGTTATCAATGAATTAGCAGCAAATCAAAATAAGATAGCGTCAATTGCATTACGCATCAATCCAAATATAGATGCGTACACACACAAGTATATTACTACCGGTTTAGAAGAAAATAAGTTTGGAATCAATCCTTATGAATTTGAAACTGTTATTGAGAAATTAAAAAAACTACCAAACCTGAAATTAATTGGGTTGCATTTTCATATTGGTTCTCAAATCACTGATTTATCTCCTTTTAAAAAATTGTGTTCAAGAGTAAACGAAATCAATACTTACTTTTTAAATAAAGGTTTTGACTTGCCAATTATTAATGTTGGTGGTGGCGTTGGCATCAACTATCATGAACCCGACAAACATGCAATTATTGATTTTGCATCTTACTTTAAAGTATTTAATGATTTTATCGAATTACGTAAAAATCAAGAATTACATTTTGAATTAGGAAGAGCCATCGTTGCACAATGTGGCAACTTAATTAGTAAAGTATTATATATTAAAAATGGCATCAATACTAACTTCACTATTTTAGATGCGGGAATGACTGAATTAATACGCCCAGCTTTATATCAGGCATTTCATGTGATTGAAAATATTTCTTCTCAAGAAAAAAGCACCTTCAAATACGATGTAGTTGGACCAATATGTGAAAGCAGTGATTGTTTTGGCAAAGCCGTTGAACTTCCCGAAACAAAGCGCGGAGATATCATTGCTATACGAAGCGCTGGAGCTTACGGCGAAGTAATGGCAAGCAAATACAATTTACGAGATGATGTAAGAAGTTATTTTAGTGAGTAGCTTTTACTATTATTTTTTTTGGCGCGTTACTGCAAAGAGGCAGCAGTAACCGGGCTGTCGCTGCAATCTTTTGCAAGAGACAGGCAAAAGGATTTACGCTTGCATCCCTCGCGCAAAATGTTTGATAGCTAAGGATAAAGCCGAACTTAATTTAAAGCTGTGTGAGGGATTGTAGCGAGAAATCCTTTTACGAATCACGCCTTAGCGTGATTCGCAAAAGATTGAAGCGAAAAGCCCGACCCGACCTAAGGAGGGGCACACCCAAAAAATAAAACTAAGTCTTTTGTTTTTTCTTTTTGGCAGCAGGAAATAAAATATTATTCAATATCAATCTGTATCCTGGAGAATTTGGATGTAAACTTAAATCTGTTGGCGGATCCTCCACTCTATGCTCATAATCTTCTGGATCATGACCACCGTAGAATGTCCAAGTTCCTTTTCCATGATCGCCATGGATATAACGTGCTTCATTATAGGCTTTAGCTTCACCCAATATTAAAATATTTTTTTTAATATATGTTTTTGTAAATGCTGTTGTTTGTCCGTAAAAACCTTTAATAGTTTGAACGTGATTTTGACATAACATCGTTGGCACTGGATCCCATTTAGCAGAAAATTCAAATAAAGTAAATACATCATTATCTTTATTTACACCGTATTGTCTTCTTGGAGTTGTTGCATCAATAGTTGAAAATTCATACTCATATGGATTTGTACTTAATTGATATTTTTCAAAAGCGTAACCTTTACTATAATCAATTTTTTTATTCATGGCTAAATCGGCTGGATCATGATCAAACATGGATTCGCAAATATCGATGCCTTCTGAAGCCAATGCTATGTCATAACTATCGGTTGCACTACACATGGCAAATAAAAAACCGCCAGTAAATACATAATCATTAATTTTTTTGGCTACAGCTAATTTTAACTGAGATACTTTTGTGAAACCTAATTTTTTTGCTGTAGCCTCATTATCTTTTACTTCGTTTTGATACCAAGCTGTTTGACCAAAGCCTGCATAAAAACGTCCATACTGTCCAGTAAAATCTTCATGATGTAAATGCAACCAATCGTAATCTGCTAATTTATCACCAATAATTTCTTCATCATAAACCACGTCATAAGGAATTTCTGCGTACTTTAAAACTAATGTTACTGCATCATCCCAAGGTTGTTTAATTTTAGGAGAGTAAACTGCAATACGGGGCGCTTTCTCTAATTTAATGGCATCTTGATTTACTTCTGGATTTGCAATCTCTGCTAATATACCGTTGGATTGTGCGTCAGAAATAATTTCATAGCTAATTCCTCTTATAGTACACTCTGTTGTAACAGGCTTTGAATTAGGAATTAAAAAACTTCCGCCGCGATAATTTGTTAACCATTGAATTTCTAATTCTCCTTTTAAACTCCAATAAGCAATACCATAAGCTTTTAGATGATTTTTTTGAGTCTCATCCATAGGAATTAAAATATAACTACTAAAACTTTTAATAGTAATTAATAAAAATAAAGGAAGGAGAAAAAGTTTTTTCATTACGAAGTCTAAGATACAGAAATATAGAATTTATGACTAGTTAATAGCTGTTAATTTTTTAACCATGATAAACTCTCGAAAATACGATCAATCCATTTTCAATTTGCAATACTTCGCCAACAGATAAATCTTCTTCTCCATTTACATGTCTAATGTACTCCATAAACACTTGCGCGTCATCAGCTGTTAGTTTTACAACCTCGTATTGCAAACTTGGCAATCTATCAAAGGCATCTTTCCACCACTCACGCAGCGCCTGTTTGCCTTTAATTAACCCTTGAGTTTCGGGCATTCTAATTTTTAATTTCGGACTGAAATGCTGGGCGTTATCATCATATAATGACAATAAATTCTCGAGATTGTGTTCATTAAAAGCAGCGAACCATTTAGTCGCTATATGTTTATGTTCTTGTGGAAGATTTGAATTCATTTTGAGTTTGTTCCGTTTTTTGATTCGTATTTCTATCTGAAAGCACACGGCCATTTGTATAACTAGTTGTAGATTTTCTTGATCTACAGCCAGAAAGTATAAGTACTCCAAGTATTAACATGGAAATATACCTAAGCCCTTTTTTATTGAGAGAAGAAATTAAAGAATCTATTTTGTTTTGATGTTTAATATCATCACTTTTAAAATGCCCGCACACACTTTCACTACTATATTCTTTCAAGTAAATTGAAATCTCCTCAGGAGTTTTATTTGCAAAATCTACTACGGTTAGTTGGCAACTATCACAAAAGCGTCCATCTCTTTTGGGTGTCATATGATTCCAATCCTGTG
>JBEIPP010000015.1:0-29324 GCA_040376995.1 Flavobacteriales bacterium | reverse complement strand
GCTGAAACCTCTTCAAAACAGAACGCTTTGCCACTTTTTCTCCTTCATCATAGTGGTTACTATGCTTCAGTCAAAAAAGTGTCTGTTTTATTAAGCTTTCAACTCTCATTACGATTCCTAATGCATAATCTGGGTTAAATTAAAAAGAGACAGTCTCAAAAGGGCAGCCTCTTCGCATTTTGTCACATCGATCGCAATGTCATTATTTAAGAAAACATATCGCTCCTACGGAGCTTTACCATCTTTGGGTATCTGTATTATTATAAACATATAGCCTCTCTGAGGCTTTAATGAGGCTCCCGTTAGGAGTATTATGTTTATAAAATATAATAGCGCAATTCTAGCTCCATAGGAGCGACATGTTAATGCGTACTATAGTCTTAACTTAATGAAATTGCGCTCGAACTGAAAAAAAAATTTGACTTTTGAGACAGTCTCTTTTTGTGTAATCAAAATTTTAAATCTATTCACCTTTAATTACTGTAATAAATCCACTATATTTTTTATCATCTGGAACATCAATCACATAGAAGAATGTACCATCAGAAACCCCAACACCATTCCATTCGTTATTATAGTTTGGATTCTCATAAACTTTTATTCCCCATCTATCAAAAATGGTAACGTTTATATTTGGATGGTGTTCTATATTTTTAATTTTAAAAAAATCATTTGCGCCATCGCCATTTGGAGTAATAACATTTGGTATTTCAATTATACAAGGAGGAAGAACATTAATCACTTGATATGTAGTTCTGTTATATCCACAACTATCTCCAACAATTACAACAAATATATAGTTGCCCTCCATTTCAGGACTAATATAATTTAAAACAGATGTGTTAGAAATTATATTTGTACTTGGACTCATAGTCCATTGATAGTTATAGGCAGGATATCCGCCACTTGCTATAGCGTTTAATACAAAAGGAGTGCCTGCACAAGTTGAAGAAGAGTCGTTAATAACAATTCCTAAGTCATCAACAAAGTTAGATATAACCACTGTATCCGAAGTAGGATAAGCGCATACACCACTAACAGTAACCACAAAAGTAGATGTTGTATTGCTATTCACTGTGTAACTTGAAGCGTTTGTTGCTCCAGGAGCTGGTGAATTTGATGGAAGCGTTGTCCATAAATATGAATAAGGTGTTCCTTGATTAGTTGGAATTGTTGACCCTACACTTGTTGTTAAAATGTATGGATTATTCATGCATTTTGTAACATCTTGTAGCGGTGATACAAATAAACTAGTCTTAGGTATTACTGTTACAGTAATTGATTTTGTATCAGTTGTACTGCCAAGACAAGGTGAAGAGCCTGTTACAATATATGTGTTTGTTCCTAGTGCAGGAGGAACTACAATAAAAGATCCTGAAGTTGAAATAGGAACTTGAGTAGCTCCTTGTTGATAATACCAATTATAATTAGATGCTCCACTTGCAGATAATAAAGTGCTTTGACCTTCGCATAATGTTGTATTTGAAGCAGCAGTAGTGATACTAGTTGTTAAAGGTGGGTATAAAACCTCCAAAGTTCGAGTAGCTACACATCCACCAACAGGATTTGTTACAGAAAATGTATAAACTACAGAACCATTTCCAGTTGGCATACTTACAGGACTTACTTTAAGAGAATCATTAGCGTAGTTTGTCGTTATAGTCCCGTTAGCAGACACAGCTACTGTATAACTAGCCGGATTGGATACGCCACAATGTTCAAACTTAATATTTGGTCTGTAAGTATTATTAGGCGCAGATGAATTTCCTGTTGCTATAGGACAAGCAATAGTTCCGTTAGAACTATACCATCTTACAGAAGCAAATGGAGTAATTGTGTAAGGTGAAGAAGAATTTTGCGTATATGAAGGCATTGTTTGACTATTACATACATCAATTAATAAATTTGATACGCCATCCCACTCATAGGGTGTTCCAAAAGTATAAGTGTTCCATCCTGTTGTAATATTAATGGAAGATGCGTAATATACTTGAGTTAAACCTACTTGATCAAATGCAGTAGAAGATAAATCTTGTACTGTTGTGCATTTTAATTTTATACTAAAATCAGGATAAATTGTTATTCCATTTAGTGTAGTAATGTTAAAGGATATACTTGATATTTTTCCAGCTGTAATACCTGCTGCAATTAATTCGCTAGCCTTATATAATATTTGATGACGAGTATTTCTAAACGAATTGCCATATATTGCAGGATAGCTTGTAGTTGTGTTTACATTTGTTCCAAAACCCATTTGTGTTGAACTAGGTGAAGCGCATCCCCCCGTTGTAGATAAACCACAAATACTTGGAGCAGTGTCTCCAAAATTAAAATTTACTGTTGCTGCTTCAGGATAACATAATACTGTATTTGTTGGTGTCATCGTAAAATTTGTAGCAATAACTCCAATAGTAACAGTATTGTTATATATACATGGTCCATCATTAATTACCGCAGTATATGTTCCAGGCGCTAATGGTGTTAAGTTAAGTGTTTTTGAGCTCGTTGTTGTAGAAGTTGCTACGCTAGAGTTTGTTGGCCCTGTTACTAAATAGCTATAAGGACCAGAAAAAGGTGTTTGTAAATTTAATTGAGTTGTACCATTAGTATTACCTGGACAAACGTAATTAGTGTTAGAAAAATAAGCACTACCTCCAGCAACTTGAGTTAAAGTATATTGTATCGAATCTCTACAACCTTGAGCATTGTTGTATACAACTGTATAAATGTCATTATTTATAACACTGTTTATATATAATGTATCGTTTGTGCCAAGCGGCGCAGGAATAATTACAGAGTTCTTATACCAAATATAATTTGAGCCACCTGGTTGAGGTATTGTTGTGGCATTGCCACAAAATGGCTTACTAAGTTTCATAAAGAAAGGTGGAGATAACCCAACAAATAAATTGGCAGAGGCTTGTCCACAAGTTGTTGATGACACTAAAACACTATAGGAACCTGGAGCTAAACCAGAAACTGTTTGGGTATTACCAACATAGGTCCCCGTTCCTGTATTAGTCCAAGAGTAGGTATAAACACCATTACTTCCAGATGCTTGAACAGATGCAGTTCCTGAGTTCCCACCAGGACAAGAACTCGTAGAGTTTAAATTAATAATATTTACAATAGTAAATCCAATGCTAACTGTTTGTGTAACTACACATCCTCCCGGAGATACCATAGTAACAGTATATGTGTCTCCTGGAGTTGCTGGAGATTGAATTAATGTATCGTTTGTTCCGCCATTTACAGGTGTAATTATTCCAGATGGTCCATACCATTGATAAGAATTAAAGCCTGTAGGAGCGATTAAAGTGGCAAAGTTCGATCCAGAACACATGTTAGAGTAGGGCTTACCATTGCCGCCACATTCAGCATCAACATAAGCGTATCCAATATGAGAGCCAAGAGAACAGCCTCCAACTTCAAAGTTAACAGATACATTAGTATTAACAGGTAATGAAGATAAATCAACAGTATAATATTTCCATTTTCTATATTTTACAACTGAACCACCATATTGTAATACTGATGTTAATAAAGAATCGCTTGCAGTTGCCGTTTTAGGATTAAAATCATCACTTGAACAACCTGGTAATAATAAACCAGTACTTTCATTTTTTACTTCAACTTTAAAATATGGGGCTTGATTAGATGTATGTGCTGGTGAAGTGGGATCATTAAGTATAACAGCAAAGCTAAATGATAATTTTTGATTATTTGAGGATGTTGTTGTTACATATTTTAATCTGGAGGCTTGACTACTATTAGCATTATTTAATCTTACGGAAACTGGATCAAAACTATATGGGCTAACAAAAGGAATATCAGATACAGTGTTGCTTCCAACAGCTCGAACAGCTAATGAGTCATAACCAGAACAGGTAGGGTATAAATTATTAGTTGCAGGAATACTCATTATTGTATGGAAATTTGAAGTGTTTAAAGCAGAAACATTATTTCCTGCAGGATTGAGAATTGCTGCCCCAACTTGATTATAGGTTGGATTTCCTCCCGAAGGACCTGTTGAAACAGTACCAGTACTTCCTGTCCATCCATTAAAATTATATTGCTCAAAACTCATATTTGGACAACCTAAATTCATTGGCTTATTTGGCTTTAAATAAATAACCGTTTCTTGAATCCCTTGTTTTTCAGTTATTTCATAGGGAGTGTGTATATGTGATTGATTTTTTAATGCATTTTTTGAAGAAAAATCGTTTTTCAGAAATTGAATATAACCTTCAATTTCTCCAACGGGTAGCCCCTTTGCTTTTGCTTGCTCATAAGCAGCTTGCTCATCAAAATGACTTGGATTTGTTTTTTTTATTGCAGGAACTTGAGCATAGCTTGTTTGCGAAAAGCTGAAAACTGCAATAGCCATGTAAAACAATAAATGCATTTTCATAATATATAATACTATAGTGCGTCTTAAAATCGGAGTATTTTCGAAGAAAATAATTAACGTAAAAATAATTTTATTTTAACGCATTAATACTAATCAAATTTAACTTATTTATTTCTATTTCACAATACATTTACTTAATATAAATGCCATACATGTGCATTAAAAACGACGATTTATTTGATTTCCATTAATATTTCTTATTTTTTTCTAATTCCGAGCTTTTAAGTTAACTTTGTAGTTATAAACTATATGTCTAATACAACTTCAAAATTTATTCGTTATACTTGGCTTTTAGTATGGTCGCCATTTATCATTCTATTTCTTCTAGTGAGTTTTATTTCACTTGAAATATTTATTGATTTACCTAGTGTTGCAGAACTTCAAAATCCTAAAAGTAATTTAGCTACTGTTATTTATAGTAGTGATATGAAAACGTTAGGTAAGTATTATGCTGAAAACAGAGTAAGTGTTAAGTACTATGAATTAGATAAAGATTTAGTTGATGCATTAATTGCCACCGAAGATGCTCGTTTTCATGAACACAGTGGCGTAGATTTAAAAGCCTTAGGTAGAGCAGTTTTTGGAGCAGCTACTGGAAATTCTAGCAGTGGAGGAGGAAGCACTCTTTCTCAACAACTTGCTAAAATGATGTTTCCTAGAGAAAAACTGAGCAAGTTCCAAACCGTTATAAGAAAATTAAAAGAATGGGTTATTGCCGTTCGATTAGAAAAAAATTATACTAAAGACGAAATCCTAGCGATGTATTTAAATAAATTTGATTTCCTTCATTTAGCTGTTGGAGTGAAGTCTGCCTCTCAAATTTATTTTAATAGAACGCAAGATAGTTTAGAAATTCAACAAGCCGCTATGTTAATTGGAATGGCTAAAAACCCTTCTTTATTTGATCCAATTAAAAGAGGAGAATCAACCTTAAAAAGAAGAAATGTTGTATTAAACCAAATGGTAAAATATGGTTATTTAACACAACAAAAGTACGATAGTCTTAAAACATTACCTTTAGGATTAATATATAGGCCAGAAGATCATAATGATGGTTTAGCTCCTTATTTTAGAGAGTATTTAAGAGAATATTTTTTAAAAGACTGGTGTTCAAAACACATTAATCCAGAAACCAATAAACCTTATAATATTTACAAAGATGGTTTGAAAATCTATACAACTATAGATTCTCGTATGCAGCAATATGCCGAAGAGGCCGTGAATGAACATATGACAGACTTACAAAAAATGTTTTCTAAGGAATGTAAAACAAAAAAGAATGCCCCTTTTGCATGGAATGTGAATAAGGAGCAAATAGAAAACATTATGATAAGTTCAATGAAACGTAGCGACAGATATCATTCATTAAAAAATACGGGCTTATCAAAAGAGCAAATTTTAGTAGAGTTTAAAAAACCTGTTTCTATGACAGTGTATAGTTTAAGAGGAGAGATTGATACAACCATGTCGCCTTGGGATAGTATTCGTTACTATAAAAGTTTTTTGCATACAGGTTTTGTTTCTATAGAGCCAACAACTGGTTTTGTAAAAGCATGGGTTGGTGGGGTTAATCACAGGCATTTTAAGTTTGATCATGCTAAAGTAGGAAGAAGACAAGTTGGCTCTACTTTTAAACCTTTTGTTTATGCAATGGCAATTCAAGAAGGATATTCTCCTTGCTACCAAGTGCCAAATGTTAGAACCTGTATATCAATTCCAGATCAACCAGATTGGTGCCCTGATAATTCAGATGGAGATAAAGGAACCGGTAAAATGGTAACTCTACGTTATGCCTTGGCAGGGTCTATTAATTATGTTACTGCTTGGGTGATGAAACAGTTTCCACCTGAGGCATTGGTTACTTTAGTTCGTAGACTTGGAATAACATCTCCTATTGATCCAGTTCCATCAATTTGTTTAGGCACACCAGATATCTCTGTTTTTGAAATGGTAGCAGCTAATGCAACGTTTGCAAATAAAGGAACCTATATTCAACCTACATTTATAACTCGTATCGAAGATAAAAACGGAAAAGTATTAGAAGAGTTTTTTCCAGTTACGGATGAGGTATTTAGCGAAGAAAAAGCGTATGCTATGATTCAGTTGATGAGAGGTGTAGTAGATTATGGTACAGGACAACGTTTAAGATTTAGGTATAATTTACGCAATGAGATTGCAGGTAAAACAGGTACTACACAAAACAATGCTGATGGTTGGTTTATGGGATTAACACCAGATTTAGTGGCAGGTTGTTGGGTTGGTGGCGAAGAACGTAGTGTGCATTTTAATTCAACCAACGAAGGACAAGGTGCAAGTATGGCATTGCCAATTTGGGGTAAGTTCTTTCAGAAAGTGTATGCTGATCCTAGTTTGAAGATTTCAAAAAATGGATTTGTTAAGCCAGCAAATATGGGAGATGTACAATTAGATTGTAGTGCTTTTGATGCTCAATCCGCAAAGGATAATCCAATGGAAAACTTAGATATTGACGGAGGAAATAATTAATCCTTATTTCGTTTTTTAAATAAACTTGCTCCCGAAATAGGATAGGTTTTTAAACGTATTGTGTTTGTTGTATCAAATGAATTTAAGTCATTTGAATCTACATAAAAATAATCATAATCACCTATCAGCCCATCCCTATTAACAGGTTCTAGCCAATTTAAGTGTTTGGTTTCTCTGTAAAAATTAATACTTGGTTCAAATAACCAAGTAATTCCTAATTTAATTTTTGTGTTAGGTGTTTTTTCTTTACTCAAATCATGTAACATATCTTTTGAGCTGGCATCGTATTGCCAAGTATAACAATGTGTTGTGTTAATAGAATATAAAATCGTTAAAGCACAAGCAATCGTGAGCGAAGAAATAATATAGCTCACAATTACTAAATATTTACTTTGATTTATTAGGTAATTAACAACGTGTAATAACGAAAAAAAGAAAAGAGGTACAATAAATAAAGCAAATCTTTCCATAAAATAACTACCCTTTAAAAACAGATGCTGAAATATATTAAGCAATAGAATTAAAAAAAAGATTAAAGAAATGTAACTGAAACTATTAAGAGATTTATCTTTAATTTGTTTGTATAGGATTATTAGAGAACTAATGGAAACAAAAACAACTAAAAACTTAAAAAAAACAATAAAACTATCAGAGTAACTTGAATTATATAAGTAACAATAAATGCTTGACATAACAGTATCTGACCACAATCCAGATTGCCCTCCAAAACTTAATTCATTATGGTCAACCAAAACTTTTATAGGTCCATTATAAATTAAAAATAAAACAGCAACAGTTAAAGCAATCGGAATATTCTTTACAAGAACTGTTTTTGTTAAATCTTTTTTTAGAAGAATAAAAAGTTCAAACACCACAATTAATGCTGCCGAAAAACTGATTAACGAAAAATTTGCTAATATAGAGAGAATTGATAGTAATAAACTTAAATAAATGAAGTTGTTTTTTTCGTTTTTAGTGTACTGAACAAAAAAGTAAATACTCGCTATCATTAAAGAAATAGACAACGCATAGCCACGGGCCAATGAAAAAAAGTCTAAAAGATAAGGATTACAATTCAGTATTATAAATCCAAATATTAGTATAAACTTCGAATTAAATTCTTTCAAAATCAAATAGGTGAAAATCAAATAAATAATATGAGCTAAAAAACTATGAAATCTTAATACGAATTCAGAATTGCCAAATAATCCACCCAGCCATTTCATACTTAATGTATTTAAAGTATGACTATTAGCAATAATTGGATTTAGATTATAACTAATTATATCTGCAACAGAAGAATTTACGTAATGTATAAATGAAAAGCTTTCGTCATGCGTAAAAGAAAGCATAAAGCACCTATATCCAGTATATACTAACAATAAAATACTAGCGATTAATAAACACAAATTGATAGGACTGTATAAAGCTTTTAATTTCATTCTTAAATTGCAATTTTTGCTTATTAAATTCTTTTATAAGATAAAAGAATTTGGCTAAATTAGCGAAAAATTAAGAGTTAGTTAAAAATAGTAACATCTTATAAATAATAAAATATGATTAATAGAGTTGTAAAAAATGCTGAAGAGGCGGTAAAAGATATTAAAGATAATATGACCTTATTGGTTGGCGGATTTGGATTGTGCGGAATTCCTGAAAATTGCATATCTGCTTTAGTGAAAAAAAATATAAAAGGTTTAACTTGTATTAGTAATAATGCAGGTGTTGATGATTTTGGGTTAGGATTGTTGCTGCAAACTAAACAAATTAAAAAAATGATTTCTTCTTATGTAGGAGAAAACGCTGAGTTTGAAAGACAAATGTTAAGTGGCGAGTTAGAAGTAGAATTAATACCTCAAGGAACTTTAGCTACTCGTTGTTTAGCAGCAGGATACGGTATGCCAGTTATTTATACGCCAGCTGGAGTTGGAACCGAGGTTGCTATTGGAAAACAAGTTCGTACGTTTACATACAATGGTGAAACAAAAGAATACCTAGAGGAAAAAGCATTTGAAGCTGATTTTGCAATTGTAAAAGCTTGGAAAGGAGATACTGCTGGTAATTTAATTTTCCGTTCCACGGCTCGTAATTTTAATCCAATGATGGCTATGGCTGGCAAGATTACAATTGCTGAGGTTGAGGAATTGGTTGAGGTTGGTCAATTAGATCCAGATCAAATTCACACTCCTGGAATTTATGTTCACCGAGTTTTTCAAGGAAAAAATTATGAAAAGCGTATTGAGCAAGTTACTGTAAGAAAAAGAGGATAATCATTAAACGTTAAATAGAGTTTATGTTAGATAAAAACGGTATTGCTAAAAGAATAGCTAGAGAAGTAAAAGATGGGATGTATGTTAATTTAGGAATTGGTATACCTACCTTGGTAGCTAATTATATTCCAGAAGGAGTTAATGTAGTTTTACAATCAGAAAATGGTATTTTAGGAATGGGACCATTTCCATTTGAAGGTGAAGAGGATGCGGATTTAATTAATGCAGGTAAGCAAACAGTTACATTATTACCTGGTTCTTCAATATTTGATAGCGCCATGAGTTTTGGAATGATTAGAGCTCAAAAAGTTAACTTAACTATTTTGGGAGCTATGGAAGTTAGTGAAAATGGAGACATTGCTAATTGGAAAATTCCTGGAAAAATGGTGAAAGGTATGGGAGGAGCTATGGATTTGGTAGCTAGTGCTAAAAATATCATAGTTGCCATGCAACATGTAAATAAAGCTGGCGAATCTAAATTACTTCCTAAATGTGAGTTGCCCTTAACAGGTATAAGATGTGTTAAAAAAATTGTTACCGAATTAGCTGTATTAGACATACTAAGCGAAGGAGGATTTCGTTTAGTAGAAAGGGCACCAGGTGTTAGCGTTGAGCAAATTAAAAATGCCACAGCTGGTAAACTAATAATTGAAGGAGAAATTCCTGAAATGGTATTGTAATATGTTCAATAAAATAAAAAGCTTGTTATGGAAAAGAAAGTATATTATTCTTTTTTTTGGACTATTTCTAATAGTTTTAACACAGCGTTTTTTAAATGAACGACAAAATGGTTTGATAAATTCTGTGTCTTCAGATGGGTTGGGATATTACTGCTATTTGCCAGCTGCTATCATTTATCAAGATTTTAGTTATAGTTTTTATCATAACAAAGACAATAAAATTAATCCATTTTATCGTCCATATTTAAATCCTTATAAAGACAAAGCCTTAAATAAATATTACTGCGGAACATCTATTTGCCTTTTGCCATTTTTTTTAATTGGAATTGTAATTTCTGCTATAGCTGGCACTGAGATAAATGGCTATACAGATACTTTTTTAATGTTAGTGAGTGTAGCAGCATTATTTTATTATTTGCTTTCAGTTTTTCTGATTTCAAAAATTGGAAAATTCTTTGCGATTTCCGAAAAAATAAGCGTAGTTGCTGCCCTCATTTTTTTCTTTGCAACAAATTTATTTCATTATACCATTCAAGAACCATCAATGTCTCATGTTTACTCGTTTTTTGCGGTAACCTTGTTTTTGTATTGCTTCATGAGATTGGTTGAAGAAACAACTAATAAAAAATTATTGATGTTAGGGCTTTGTTTTGGCTTAGTGGCTTTAATAAGACCTGTAAATGTGGTAGTAGTGCTTTTTACGCCGTTCTTTTTTAATACTATTTCAGAATACTTTCTGTTTTTAAAAACATTATTTGTGAAACAATTTAAAGGAGTTGTTTTATTTGTACTGGCAAATGTATTAGCCGTGTTATTGCAATTTACATTTTATTATCTCCAAACAGGCGATTTCTATATAGTATCATACGAAGGAGAAACATTTAATTTTGCTCACCCTGAAATATTAAATGTATTGTTTAGCTATAGAAAAGGTTTGTTTATTTATGTTCCAATTTTATTAGCGGCTATTATTTTTATTCTAGTCTCAAAAAACAACTGGTTTAAAAAAATCGTTTTTTTTATTTCTTTCTCTCTTTTTATTTATGTTACCGCATCTTGGTGGTGCTGGTGGTATGGTGGCGGTTTTAGTATTAGGCCTGTAATTGATTTTTTACCATTGTTTATAATAATTACCATGTTGTTATTTGCTAAGTTATCTGCCGTTAGTAAAAAGGTAGTTTTGGCATTATGTATTCCTTTTTTATTTTTTAGTCAATTAATGGCCTATCAATATTCTAATTTATTGATGGATACGAGTGAAATGAATAATGACAAGTTTTGGGATATATTTTTAGAAACTGATTTGGCAACAATCAACAACAAAAAAATGGAAAGATTATTAAAGAATAATCTTATTCTTAAAACTGAAACTCTTTCTTACGAAGATGATTTAGATAGTAATTTAATAGCAAATGTTGGTTACAAAAGTAAAAAATCTTGTATTGTTGGAAGCATAAATTATTATTCGAAAGGATTTGGCTTCCCATTAAAAGATTTAAAAACTAATGAGAATGTTTATGTTATAGCTGAATGTGTGGTTAAAACTTCAAAAGAGGCAAACGGTTTAGGTTTAGCAGTTTCAGTTTATAATAGCGAATCCATTATTGCTTGGTATGTAGTTTTTAAAAATCAATTTAAAGAAGATGAAAATGGTTGGGCTGAAATGTCGATAGTTACAGAAATTGATAAATCACTTATAACTGATAAAAGTTATTTGAAAATATTTGCAAACTCAGACAAGGGAAAAAGTTTTGTTGACGACCTAAAGTATACGATAGTTAAAAAATAAACGTTAACCGTGTCAAATGATGCTAAACAAACAAAGCAGTTTTTATTCTAATATATTAATACTATTTATAACTGTATTTGTTTTAGTTGTAACGCCTTTTTTTGTAAATTGGCAACCAGCACTTCATCCATTTACAATGGATGTAAACCAATATTATTCATATTTAGTAGCCACATTTATCGATCATGATATTTTTTTTAACTCTAATAACCATAGTTATTGGTTAATGGAAACAGGTACTCATCAGGTAGTTCCAAAAGTAACATATGGTGTAGCTTTTTTTTATGCACCATTTTTTTTAATAGCTAATTTATTTTCTGCTCCTAATTCATCTGGCTACGAAGCTATATATTCTTGGAGTATACATTATGGATGCGTCATTTATGTATTACTTGGATTTTGGTTTTTAAGAAAAGTATTATTAACGTGGTTTACTGATTTGGTAGTTGCGATTTCGTTATTTCTTTTATTGTTTGCTACCAATTTGTTTTATTATACCTTATCAGAAAGCGAATCAGTTCATGGGATTTTATTTTTTTTAATTTCATTATTTTTATATCACGTTATAAAATGGCATAATACAAAATCTAAAAGTAGTTTGCTGTGGTTTATGTTGTGTGCAGGTTTTATCTGTTTAATAAGGCCAACAGAGTGTTTAGTATTGCTTTTTCCTTTACTAATTGGAGTTACAAATAAAATATCTGTGATTGAAAAACTAAACAAAATTTTATCATTAAAATTATTTTTGATTTTAGCTGCAATACTATTTATACTTCCAATATTACCTCAGTTGGTATACTGGAAAATACAATCAGGTTCATTTTTGTTTTTTTCTTATGGTAGTAGTGAAGGTTTTTTTTGGAATAACCCTCAACTATTAAATGTATTTTTTAGTTTTAAGAAGGGATTATTTATTTATACTCCAATATTAATTTTTAGTATTCCAGGTTTTTTTCTAATGTATCAAAAAAATAAGATGATTTTTTGGCCTGTTTTATTTTATTTTATTATTAATACTTATTTTATTTGTAGTTGGTGGGATTGGGCTTATGGAGGATCGTTTGGCATGAGGGCTTTTATCCATAGTTATTCCATTTTAGTTATTCCATTTACTTATTTTATAAATTGGATTATAGATATGTACGATACTTCTTATTTTAAAAAAGGTTTGTTAGGATTATGTTTACTGTTAAGTTTATTTTTTTGTTTTTTAAATGTTTTTCAATCAAATTTATATAAGCATCATATCATTCATTGGGATGGTATGACAAAAGAAGCTTATCAATTTACTTTTCTTAAGAAAAATTATACCAAGCAAGATTTAGAATATTTGCAGAGCTTAATAAAAAGACCAGATTACGAAGCTAGACGCCATGGTTTAAGAGATGAATAAATGTCTTAAGCTTTAGTGTTAAATGGATCGTTTTATATTTAAATCGTATATAATATAGATTTTTTGCTTAGTTTAGAACTCTATTAAATGAAGAAATTATCCGTTATCATACCTGTTTTTAATGAGCAAAACACCATTTATGATGTTTTGCTAAAGGTATCTGAGGTTGAATTGCAAAATGGGATTGAAAAAGAAATCATTATTGTGAATGATATGTCTACGGACACGAGTAGAGATGAGATAGAGAGATACCTAAAAGCTTACCCAAATTTTAGTATTAGATTAATAAATCACGATATAAACATAGGTAAAGGTGGGGCATTGCAGACTGGAATTAGATATGCAGAAGGTGATTATACAATTATACAAGATGCTGATTTAGAACTTGACCCTAAAGAGTATAATAAGTTATTGGATCCTGTTTTAAATGAAGGATGTGATATAGTTTATGGCAGTAGGTTTTTAAACAAAAAAATGCAAGACACTTCTCTTAGTCAATTAGCAAATCGATTTTTAACTTGGTTTAGTAATTTTGTATTTAATCTTCGAATTACCGACATGGAAACCTGTTATAAACTAGTTCCAACTAAGGTATTTCAATCATTAATATTAGTGGAGAAACGGTTTGGTTTTGAGCCAGAGATTACAGCCAAGTTAGCAAAAATAAAAACCTTAAAATGGAAGGAAGTTCCAATTACTTATATGCCTCGAACAAATATAGAAGGTAAAAAAATTGGCTGGAAAGATGGTTTTAGAGCAATATACTGTATCGTTAAATATGGTTGGTTAACTTCGTTAAACACATCCATTAAATAGTTTTTTTTATTTTAATATTTATATGTAGGTTTGTTTTATGATATTGTCAATAGTTATACCAGCCTACAATGAAGGTAAAACCATACATTTAATTCTTAATAAAGTTAAGGATGTTAAATTGCCTGATGGAATAGAAAAGGAAATAATTATTGTCAATGATTTTTCAAAAGATAATACCGAAGAAGCCATAACAAGTTATAAAAATTTGCATGCTGAATTAAATATTCAGTACTATAAACACGAATTTAATAAAGGTAAAGGAGCTGCTCTTCATACTGGTATTAAAGAAGCAAAAGGAGATTATATAATTATCCAGGATGCTGATTTAGAATATGATCCTGAAGAGTATAATATTTTATTAAAACCAATATTATTAGGGATGGCAGATGTGGTTTATGGTAGCAGATTTATTGGAGGTAAACCACATCGCATTTTATTTTTTTGGCACTCAATAGGTAACAAAGTTCTAACTACTTTATCAAATATGTTTACTAATCTTAATTTAACAGATATGGAAACATGTTACAAACTTTTTAGAGCAGATATTGTTAAAGGACTTAATTTAAAAGAAAATCGTTTTGGTTTTGAACCTGAAGTAACAGCTAAAATATCGCAAATAAAAGATATTCGAATATACGAAGTCGGTATTTCATATTACGGCCGTACTTACGAAGAGGGTAAAAAAATTGGATGGAAAGACGGATTTAGAGCAATTTATTGCATTTTAAAATATGGCCTTTTTAAAGCAAATTAATTCTCTAAATTTTCAATCATTTCATTGCAAATAAATTCAGCGGCTTTTCCATCACCATACAATTTAGGAAATTTCATGTCTTTTTTTGATGTTAAAGTTATGAATGCATCTATTATTTTTTTCTCGTCAGCATCTGTAATAATAGCTGTTCCACACTCTACTAATTCTACCCATTCAGTTTCGGGACGTAAAATTACACAAGGCTTCTCAAAATAAAAAGCTTCTTTTTGAACGCCACCACTGTCCGTCATCACAATCTTGCAATTTTTTTCTAATGCAATCATTTCTAAAAATGAAACAGGAGCAATGATTTTAAAATGAGTGCTTGCTTTTATTTTTTGATGCAATTCTTGATCTAAATTAAACTCTAATAATTTAGCAGTTCGTGGATGCAAAGGTAACAATACATCCATTTTATTTTGTTCGCTAATTTTATATAATGCGTTAAATAATGCATTTAATCTAATGGGTTCATCTGTATTGTTGTTACGATGAATTGTTGCTAAAATGAAATTATCTTTTTGTAAATGATTGTTTGCAATAACAGTTGTTTTTTGTTCTGCCACTTCGCTAAAGTATAAGCTGTTATCATACATCACATCACCACTATGATAAATTTTTGGATTATTAGCATTATAGGGTTTTACATTATTGTTTTTAAAGCCCTCATTTAATAAATTTTTAAACCCTGTTTTGGTTGGAGAAAATAACAACGTTGAAACATGGTCGCACATAATACGATTTATTTCTTCAGGCATAGCTTTGTTAAATGAACGCAGTCCGGCTTCAATATGTACAACAGGCACGTGAATTTTACTGGCAGCAATTGCACCTGCTAATGTGGAGTTTGTATCACCATACAATACAATAGCTTGTGGCTTTTCATTCACCAAAATATCTTCAATGCCAGCTATCATGGTTGCTGTTTGTTTTCCATGACTCCCGCTCCCTACATTTAAATTATAGTTTGGCGCTGGTATGCCTAGTTCATCAAAAAACACCTGACTCATGTTTTCGTCATAGTGTTGTCCTGTATGAACAATAATTTCAGAAATGGTATTTGAAAATTTATATTTAATGGCTCTACTTAAAGCAGCAGCTTTAATAATTTGCGGTCTTGCGCCAATGATTGTTACTATTTTAATCATAATATTATTTATAAAACACCTTCATCAGCAAAACTTAGATATGTTTGATCGCCAATAATTAAATGGTCTTGCAAACTGATATCAATAAGCTTAGAGGCCTCTTTTATTTTTTTAGTTAAATGAATATCTTCTTGACTAGGTTTTAAATTGCCAGATGGATGATTGTGAGCTAAGATAATAGAACTTGCTAAACACTCAATGGCTGGTTTTAAAATTAATCTAACATCTACAACTGTTCCACTAATACCACCTCTACTAATACATTCTGTTTTTATGACACTATTACTTCGAGTCATAAATAGTACCCAAAATTCTTCATGTGGCAAATCGGATAATTTAGATTTTAAAATACTGTAAGCGTTTTTAGATGAAGTGATTTTTAATTTTTCTTCAATGGTTTCGTCCGTTCTCCTTCTTCCAATTTCTAGTGCGGCTGCAATAGTTACTGCTTTTGCTTCACCAACGCCTTTAAATTTTTTCAAATCGTTTAATTGCAATTTAGCTAATTGATTAATAGAATTTTTATTTTCTTTTAAGATGCGTTGAGCTAACTGAACAGCTGTTTCGTTTCTATTACCAGATGATAAAAGAATAGCTAAAAGCTCAGCATCCGAAAGTGATTGTCGACCTTTAGTAACTAATTTTTCTCTTGGACGATCGTCTTCGGCCCAAGATTTAATAGTTAAGTGTTTATGTTGAGATTCTTCCAATAGATTTTAAAATTAATGCTTTTTCATAATATTTAAAATAATACTTTTGTACATCATGTCACTTTCATCTTCCTTACAAATATTAAAACACAAAGAATTCAGATTATTTGTATTCGCCCGTTTTTTCTTAACACTTGCTATTCAAATGCAAATGAGTACAATCAATCTTCAAATTTATTATGAGTATTCTAAAGAAGAAATCATTTTAGGAATGATTGGATTAACAGAAGCTCTACCATTTATTGCTACATCTTTTTTTTCTGGCCACATTGCTGATATTATTAGTAGAAGAAGAATTTTATTGATTGGTTGTTCCGCTTTATTACTCGGTTCTTTATTTTTATTCGGTTTTAGTAATTCTTTATTTATTTGGATTCAAAGTTTTGGGATGTATGCTTTATTTGCTGTGGTATTTGTGTTTGGAATTATACGGTCGTTTTTAGCAGTTAGTACCCATCCGTTCATGAGTCAAATTATACCTCGTGAACTATATACTCAATCTGCCACATGGAATAGCACAGCTTGGCATATTGGCTCTATTTTAGGGCCTGTATTAGCTGGGTTACTTTATGGATACAATCATTCGTTTCACGCTAACTGGTGTTATGGTATTACTTGTATATTGTTTATTTGTGCTTTTATTTGTTTTGCTCTCATTAAATCTAAGACAATGCCAGCTAAAACAAAAAACGAAACGTTTATGGAAAGCATGACGGTTGGAGTAAAGTTTGTTTTTAAAAATAAATTAGTGCTAAGTGCCTTATCATTAGATTTATTTGCTGTATTATTTGGTGGTGCAGTAGCATTAGTGCCAGCTTTTACTGATAAAATTTTACATTTAGGGCCTGATGCTTACGGTTTGTTGAGAACAGCACCAGCTGTTGGAGCAGTTTTAATGGCAATTTATATGACAATAAAACCCCCTGCTAAAAATGCAGGTATCAGTTTGTTATTGGGAGTAGCCGCTTTTGGTTTATTTACCATTTTCTTTGCCCTATCTACTAATTATTGGTTGGCATTTGCTATGCTATTATTTACTGGAGCATTTGATAATATTAGCGTTGTTGTTAGACATAGTATTTTGCAATTAAGTACACCCGACGAAATGCGCGGACGAGTTGCTGCCGTAAATAGTATTTTTATTGGTAGTAGTAATGAGATTGGAGCATTTGAATCGGGTGTAGCAGCTCGCTTTTTAGGATTAGTGCCATCTATTGCTTTTGGAGGAGTAATGACTATATTAGTAGTGTTGGGAGTACATAAATTAAATCCTAAATTAAAAGATTTAGATATTACTAAATTAGAGTGATTCTTTTGAATCTGATAAATGAAATCTTGAACTATAAAAGACATAACAGTTCATAAAGAAAAATCTAGTAGAAAGATATATTAAATAATTATTTAGTGTTTAATAAGCCCTATTATATATTCTTTTTTATGACATTATGGTTAATAACAAATTACAACAGATTGTTATCAGTTCATAACATTAATTTTAAAAAAATATTACAATAAAGCCTTATATGTTCTTTTATGACTTTTATGGTTTTGAAAAAAAGCTAAATGTTGAACGAATTAAAAAACATAAAAGACTTGTTAGATGAAAAATATTTTCTATTTAATAATACATCTTTTATCGAAACTGATCCTATTTCTATTCCCCATCAATTTTCAAAAAAAGAAGATATTGAAATTGCAGGCTTGTTAGTTGCTATTATTGCTTGGGGTCAAAGAACGTCTATTATTAATAATGGGAATAAATTGATGCGTTTGATGAATAATGAGCCGTATGAGTTTATTATGAATTTTTCAAAAAAAGACGCAATTCGTTTTGATAATTTTGTTCATCGAACCTTTAATTCAGTTGATTGTGTTTTCTTTTTGAATTCTTTAAAAAATATTTACACAAAACATGGTGGTTTAGAAACAGCATTTTCAATCAATTTTACGAGTAATGAAACGGATGTAAAAAATGCAATTATTAATTTCAGAGAACTATTTTTAAGTATTCCTCATTTATCTCGCAGCAACAAACATGTCTCTAATCCCTCTGCTAAATCAAGCGCTAAAAGGCTTTGTATGTTTTTAAGATGGATGGTTCGTAATGATAAACATGGTGTTGATTTTGGCATTTGGAAATCCATTAACTCATCTCAGTTATGTTTACCTTTAGATTTACATACAGGAAATGTAAGTCGAAAATTAGGATTACTTACTCGTACTCAAAACGATTGGCAAGCTGTAGAAGAAATTACAGCTGTTTTAAGAGCTTTTGATAAAAAAGACCCCATTAAATATGATTTCTCATTATTTGGATTGGGTGCTTTTGAAGGGTTTAAATAAATAGTTAAGTTTATTTATTGTTTTCAAAAATTATAAACTCAACTCTACGATTCACTTCATGTTCAGTGTTTGTACACTTTATGCCTTCAGTACATTTATTTAAAATAAATGCTTCACCCTTACCATTTACTAGCTCAATTTGTTTTTTACTTAAGCCTTTACTAACTAAATAATCTTTCACGCGTTGAGCACGTTCTTTAGATAATGGGAAATTGTATGATTCTGATCCTCTACTATCAGCAAAACCATAAATTAAGATTGATAATTCTGGATGTTTAGATAATACATCTAAATTTTGTTTTAAAATAGCAATAGCATCTTCTCTGATATTTGATTTATTTAAACTAAAGTAAATTGGCGTTAAATTTAAACCTAATGTTTCTAATTTTGCTTTGTTTAAATAAGGTAATATCAATTTATCATCATACGGATTTTTACCGACCTCATCTAAAGGATTAGTAACTAAAATCTCATCTTTCGGTTTTTGGTATTTAGTATTATTACATAATACAATTGGCTCCATACATGTATCGCAACCCACAATTACTTTTACAAAAACAGAATCACCAACTTCGGTGTTTGATATGGTTTGTGAAATTTGAGATTTACCTTCGTTTAATTTAGTTTGATTGAATGTCCATTGATAAGCGATTGTTTTTAAAGAGCTAGGTAAACTTGCTTCAAAACTCATTAAGTTTGTTGTCTTATCAGCGAATTTATAATTCAAAGTTAATAATGAGCTTTTTGGTTCACTACATTCTTTATTGAACTTATCTAAGTAAGTAATCTTGTAAATATCCATGTCGCCATACCCACCCTTTCTGTGAGATGAAAAGTAACTACTGGCATTATCAGCTTGTATGAAAAAAATATCATGCCCCGCTGAATTAATTGGCTGTTTTAAATTTACGGGTTGTGTCCATGTTCCATTTTCGTAAGTGCTTTTAAAAATATCATAATCGCCAAAACCTGGATGTCCTTTTGATGCAAAAAATAATGTTGTTCCATCGTCAGATATAAATGGAGCATCTTCATCCATAGCTGTATTAATTGTTGTCCCTAAATTCTCTGGTTTTCCCCAATTCCCATTAGCATCTTTGGTTGATTTATAAATATCTAAATCACCATTACCTCTTTCATCCTCGCTAGTGAAATAAATAATTTTTCCATCTTTGCTAACACTGGAGTGATTTTGGTAAAAATCTATATTTATATTCTTTGATAATTTTTTTGCGTTTTTAGTGTTTGAGTCTTCTGATTTTACTTCATATATTTTATTGTCTTTAAATAGATAAATAGTCTTTCCGTCATGAGATGTTGAAATGATAGAAACATGTTTTTCATTAGCACTAGTTTTAAGATTGTCAGACAAGGTGTATGTTTTTACGGAAGTGGGTCTGCCATTTTCTAATTTACTTACATACATGTTTTCAAAATATTTATCATCAATTTTACTTCTTTTTTCTTTTTCAGAATCTTTTCTTCTTGATGTAAAGATTAATTCACTATTTCCATTAATTGTAGGAACATACTCTGGCATTTCCGAATTAATTTTAGTGCCTAAATTTCCAACATAAATATTTTCGTCAACTAAAACCGCTGTTTTATTTTCAGCAAATTCACAATCTTCAGTTCTCTTTTTTAAATCATTTATATAAAAAGTGTCTTCGCTCTTGTTTCTTGTTGCAATTACATACAATTCAGAAAAAATAGTTTCTGCCTTTGTAAAATTTCCAGTAAAATGATAGCATCGTCCTAATGCAAATAGTAAATCTGGTAAGGTATCAGGCTTACTATTTTTTAATGCTATTTCTAAATGCGGCAAGGCTTCTTCATACTTATCCATGTATTCTGATAAAACAAAACCTAAACCTAAGTTAGCCGCATAATTTTCTTTATCGAGATTGTAAGCTTTTGTGTAATTTTCTCGGGCTAGTTGTAAATTATTTTTTTTGAAAGCTGAAGTTGCTTTACGTAAATAACTATCGATTTGGGAATAAGAAATAGAAAACAAAAAAATAAAAATAAGTGTTATTAGTTTTTTCATGAAAAATAAATTAAATAGTTTTTAAAGTTAAATATATATATTGTTAAAAACGTTTTTTATTAATGCCTCATTAATGGTTTGCTATCCAAAGATTTAGAATCTAGCGCATCTCTTAATCCGTTTCCAACAAGCATAAATGCTAGTACTAAAATCATAATTGCTAGGCCAGGAACAAAGGCCAAATAAGCAGCTTCTACTAAAACATACCCTCTATGAGCATTAATCATTTCTCCCCATGATGGAGTTGGAGGCTGAGCTCCTATCCCTAAAAAGCTTAAGCCTGCTTCTGTTAATATTGCTGTCGCAAAATTTGAAGCAGCAATTACAATAACAGGCCCCATTACATTAGGTAAAATATGTTTTAAAATAATTCGCATATTTTTAAAGCCTAAAGCTCTTCCAGCTTCAACAAATTCTTTTTCTCTAATGCTTAATATTTGACCACGTATTAAACGAGCTACGTCAACCCACATAGTTAATCCAACAGCAATAAATACCTGAAGAATTCCTTTTCCTAAAACTAAAGTAATAGCAATGACTAACAATAGTGTTGGAATCGACCAAATTACATTAATTAACCACATAATGCCATCATCTAACCAACCTCTAAAATAACCAGCAATAGCTCCTAATAAAATTCCTATAACGATTGAAATTAAAACAGAGATAAATCCTACAGATAAAGAAATTCTTGTGCCAATCATTAATCGGCTTAATAAATCTCTACCAGCTAAATCTGTTCCTAAAATATAACGTCTATCTTTAATATGTTTTTCTGTTATTGTTTTTTGTAAATCACTAATATTTAATTTTAATTTTTCTCCTGTACTCAATTGATAAAATTCAACTACATTTTTAATACTGTCATTTTTGATGGGATAATTATTATTTACATCATAAACTACATCGGCAATGTTGTAGGATATTTTATTTCCATTATTTGGTTCGTTACCAGTAAACTCTTCAATAACAATATCAAATCCTTTAAAAGAGTAGGTGTAAGCGGGGATAAATGAATATTCACTCACTTCTCCAAAGATCATTTTTTTAAACCATCCATCTTTACGCGATAATTCATTTTTTCGAACCAATAACATTTGTGCTTTAAAACCAGGCTTTTTTATATGTAGTTCCGGTTTTTGATCGTTGGCATAAGGCGAAGAATCTGGTGTAATTAAAAAACCTAAAATAGAAATTGATGTAGCAACTACAATCAAGAATAACCCAAACATAGCTAATTTATTACGTTTAAAGCGTCGCCATGTTTGAACAGAAAGTGATTCTGAGGTATACTCTATATGTTTTTTTTTAAATAGCAATTAATTAATTTTTTTTCCTTTCCAATAAGGCTTTATAAATAAAGATATTGTTCCTACAACTAATGCATATATCCAATATACACATTCAAAAGGAAGTAACCACCAAATATATTTAGTACGCCCCAAAAAACCTGAAGCTAAAAATAGTAACAAAAAATCAAAAACAAACTTTGCGAGCACAAAAATCGACAAATAAGGTATAATAACTGATTTTTTAAGAATCGCAACAAATAAAGCTAAAACTAATAAATTGGATGAAACAATAACAAAACCAGCAAATAGGTTTAAATTATTGGGATTGTTTTTTGATTTATACGCCCATCGTATACGCTGATTTAACAATTCTGTGAGACTATTTACTGGTGCTGTTTTTACAATCAATTCTCTTATTAGAACATAATGTATTGACTTCGGATCATTTTTTTTCAAATCTTCCATTAAAAACACATCTTCTCCTGATGAAATATGCAGGTGTGATTGATATCCTGCAATATTTTCAAAAGCCCATTTCTTAAAAGCTAAATTAGCGCCATTACACATAAATGGTTTTTGTATACCCGTAAAACCTGCTGTAACTCCTGTTAGTGCAATATTCTCTATAATTTGAAAAGATGATAATAAACCAGATTGAGTTTGATAATCTATTGGCATAATCAACATGTTAGGAGAATTAGCCTTAAAGTAGTTGGAGATGCTTGCTAACCAATTTGGATGACGATACAATACATCTGCATCTGAAGTAATGATAATAGATCCTTTTGCTAGTTCAATTGCTTGTGATAAATTGTGTTTTTTTCCCTTATGTTCGGGTTGCTTAATAATTTGATACGTAAGCCCAGATTCAATTAATGAATTGTATGCTAAATCATAAGTAGTGTCTTCGGATGCGTCATCTATTAGGATTAATTCATATTTATTTTTAGGGAAGTTTTGTTTACCGATTTCGAAAATGCATTCTTCGATATGTTTAGCTTCATTACGGGCAGATATGATAATTGAAATAAATTCGGATTCTTGACATTGAACTTCTTTAATAACCCTTTTTAATTTACCGAAGCCAATAATGGAAATGGTTATTAATAAGCCATATAGAACAATGATACATGCAAATATGTAAAACTCAATTAGCATTTGTGAATTTAAAATTAATTTTCTCTTTTAGAATAATGATATAGCCAATAATACTTGGCATAACAACATTAATAATCCATACAAAAGTTGAGGACAGGATAACAATTACTGTATTATCTGAGCTATTTTTGAAAACAAATAATGCTATTGCGGCCCTAATAGCAGGTTCAATAAAACTAATCATCGGAATTAAGCTTGTTAGCATAAAGTAGGCTGCAATACTCATAAATACATCAATTAAATTATTTTGAGGTGATAGCGCATTATATATTAGGTAAAATTGAGTAGTAAAAACTAAGTATCTAACGATTGAAAATGTAATTAATTTTAAAATTAATGCTTTAGAAAATTGAATGTGTTTTGCGTCATCCATTTTTTTAAACCAATTAATGAATTTTAATTTCTGTTGTATAAATGATACGTTTAAAATAGCCCAACAAAATAATAGAATCATAAAAATTCCAAAACCTAATACACCATAAATAAATGCAGATGATTGATTGTTTTGATTAAGTTTGTATGTAATGGCAATTAGCCCTGCGGTAAGCGTGATAAGCATTTGAAACATGCCGTTAATAAAATGTAATACGGTTATACTGGGCCTATTATCTGGCTTAAAAAACATGATTTTTGCTAAAAACTCCATGGCTCTTCCAGGCGCAATATTGCCAACACAAATTCCTGAAAATACAGATTTTAAGGCAGTTGAATATGAAACAGATTCTATTTGTTTGGTGATTGATTTCCACTTATAACTTTCAATGCCCCAATTTAAGGGCATAAGTAATAAAACTAAAAATAAAATGAAATACATGCTTGGCTCGCTAAACCAAAACAAACATTGTTCTTTTAGTTGCGGAATATCGCTTAAGCGATTATAAATTAACCAAAAACTAATAACACCAATTAGTAGTTTAATGATAAAGCTTATTGTTTTTTTATTTATTCTCAACACTTTGTTTTAAAACCTTTAAATTTACACATTAATGGCAATTAACGACAGAATAATATTAGGTGTTGACCCTGGAACTTTAGTAATGGGGTATGGTTTAATACATATTCAAAATAATAAATTATCGTTAATTACTTTAAATGTAATTAAGCTTGATAAGGTAGATGAACATACAGATAGATTGAAAAAAATATTTGAGCGTGTAATTGAATTAATTGACCTTTACAAACCAGATGAATTAGCCATTGAAGCTCCCTTTTTTGGTAAAAATGTTCAATCGATGCTTAAACTAGGAAGAGCACAAGGTGTGGCAATTGCCGCTGCATTGTCTAAAAACATTCCTATGACTGAATACTCGCCGAAAAAAATAAAAATGAGTATTACCGGTAATGGTAATGCTTCTAAAGAACAAGTAGCTGCTATGCTAGAGAGTTTATTAAATTTTAAGCATAATGATAAATATTTGGATGCAACTGATGCTTTAGGCGCCGCCGTATGTCATTATTTTCAAAATAAAACAGCTAGTTCTGGAGCGAAAAAATCATATTCTGGTTGGGATGCCTTCATCAAAGACAATCCCAAAAGAAAAGTATAAATGTTTGATAGGCATCAATATCTTTTATACCTTTCTTCTTTATAAAAAAATGTACTTATGGCAAAATCTAAAATTTCTAAACTATCCATATTAACGGAGTTTGACGTTTATAATTCCGCTAAAGATTTAGATAAAAAAGATGCTGAATTATTGCTAGCAGCCCAAAAAATGGTTAGAACTGCTCATGCGCCTTATTCAGAATTTTATGTGGGAGCAGCTGTTTTATTAGAAAATGGGAAGATTATGACAGGAAATAACCAAGAAAATGCAGCTTATCCCAGTGGTTTATGTGCTGAAAGGGTGGCTATCTTTTATGCTTCGGCTCAATATCCAAATGTGGCAGTAAAAGCTATTGCCGTTGCAGTAAAGTCTAAAAATATGATTATTAACGAACCTTTATCGCCATGCGGAGGCTGCCGTCAAGTAATTGCTGAGTATGAAAATAAGTTCGAAAAACCAATCAAAATCATCATGTCGGGCGAAAAAGGACAAATTTATATCGCTAAAAGTATCGAAAGTTTGCTGCCCTTGATGTATAGTAAAAAGTATCTGTAATTGGGCTTTTTTAGGACTTTTCTATATCACATTTTCTCTTATTTTTGTACATTATTTAATTGTAATTTATATGGCTAAAACAGCTGAAAAAAAGAACAAGTTCTCAAAAGAACAATACCTTAAATGGTACGAATCAATGTTGTTGATGCGTAAGTTTGAAGAGAAAACTGGACAAGTATACGTTCAGCAAAAAATCAAAGGTTTTTGTCACTTATATATTGGACAAGAAGCTATTGTAGCTGGCACTGTTAGTGCTACTAAAAAAGAAGATAAACATATCACAGCTTACCGTTGTCATGCGCATGGTATTGGTTTAGGCATGCATCCAAAATATATCATGGCCGAAATGTATGCTAAAATTACTGGATGCTGCAAAGGTAAAGGTGGTTCGATGCATATTTTTAGTAAGGAACATAATTTTGTTGGCGGACATGGTATTGTTGGTGGACAAATTCCTTTAGGTGCAGGTATTGCTTTTGCAGATAAATTTATGGGCAACGATAATGTATGTGTTTGTTCGATGGGAGACGGTGCAGTTCGTCAGGGAGCTTTACACGAAGCGTTTAACATGGCTATGACATGGAAGTTGCCGGTAATTTTTATTGTAGAAAATAATATGTATGCGATGGGTACTTCTGTTGAACGTACTAGTAACGTGCACGATTTATGGAAATTAGGTTTAGCCTATGATATGCCAAGTAAACCAGTTGATGGTTTAACTGTTGAAGCAGTTCATGAGGCGATGGAAGAAGCGGTTGCTCGTGCTCGTCGTGGTGATGGACCAACGTTTTTAGAAATGAAAACATACCGTTACAAAGGCCACTCCATGAGTGATGCGCAAACATATAGAACTAAAGATGAGGTGAAAGAGTATCAAACTCAGGATCCAATTCAAAAAGTATTAGATACTTTGGTAGCAAATAAATGGATTGATGATGCAGGAATTGAAGCTGCTGAGGCAAGAGTAAAAGCGTTAGTTGACGAATCAGTTCAGTTTGCTGAAGAAAGTCCATACCCTGAACCAGAAGAACTTTACAAAGACGTTTACGCAGAACCAAATTATCCTTATATAAACGAATAAATAATCCCCTCCCTAACCTCCCCGAAGGGGAGGGGTTACAAAACCATATTAAACTAACGCACCCTCTCCCCCTGGGGGAGAGTTGGAGAGGGGCTTATATAACAATGGCTGAAATAGTTAGAATGCCCAAATTAAGCGATACCATGACAGATGGAGTGATCGCGAAATGGCACAAAAAAGTTGGCGATAAAGTTAAAAGCGGAGAATTGCTTGCTGATATTGAAACCGATAAGGCGACAATGGAATTCGAATCTTTCCAAGATGGCGTATTATTGCATATTGGAGTTCAAGAAAAACAAGCGGTTCCTGTTGATTCTATCATTGCTATTTTAGGTAAAGAAGGCGAAGATATTTCTGGATTGTTGAAAGGGACTCCAGAGACTAAAAAGATTGAAGAGACTAAAGAGACAGCTGTTGCTCAAACAACTAATAACTCATGTCAAGCAACTGCTCTTCCTTCAGGCGTTGAGGTTGTTCGTATGCCTAAGTTAAGTGATACGATGACAGATGGTGTGATTGAAAAATGGCACAAAAAGGTTGGTGATAAAGTTAAGAGCGGCGAGCTATTAGCTGATATTGCAACTGATAAAGCAACCATGGAATTTGAATCCTTCCAAGATGGTGTGTTAATTCATATTGGTGTTCAAGAAAAACAATCAATTCCTGTAGATAGCATTATTGCTATTTTAGGAAAAGGTGGCGAAGATGTGAATGCTATTTTGAAATCGATTGAAGGGAATAAAGGGACAACAGAGACTCAAGAGAAAAAAGAGACTCAAGAGAAAAAAGAGACTACTGAAATTACTACATCCATACAAAGCTCTGCAAGCCTTCCTCTTGGCGAGGTTGGAGGGGCTTCAAGAGTAAAAGCTTCTCCTTTAGCAAAAGCATTAGCAAAAGAAAAAGGAATTGATATTTCAAAAGTTACCGGTACCGGTGATAATGGTCGTGTGACAAAGTCAGATGTCGAAAATTATAAACTTGCTTCGACAACTTCAACAGGCTCAGTTACCACAGCTGCTAAATCAAATTTAGGCTCTAGTTTTGTTCCAGGCGCCGAAGGATTTAATGATGAACCAACATCGCAAATGCGTAAAGTGATTGCGAAACGTTTATTAGAAAGTACAAATGGAGCACCTCACTTCTATTTAACTATTGAAGTAGATATGGAAAATGCGATGCAATCTCGTAGTGCCATTAATGCCATTCCTGATACAAAAGTTTCTTTCAACGACTTAGTAATTAAAGCGTGCGCAGCTGCATTATGCAAGCATCCAAAAGTAAATTCAAGTTGGATGGGCGATAAAATACGTTACTACTCTCACGTACACATTGGTGTAGCAGTGGCTGTAGAAGATGGTTTGTTAGTGCCAGTAGTTCGTTTTGCTGATCAAAAATCCTTATCTCAAATTAGTGCTGAGGTAAAAGATTTAGGGAAACGTGCAAAAGATAAAAAATTACAACCGGCAGATTGGGAAGGGAACACATTCACCGTATCTAATTTAGGAATGTTTGGTATTGATGAATTTACATCTATCATCAATACACCTGAGTCTTGTATTTTATCAGTAGGAGCCATCAAACAAGTTCCTGTTGTTAAAAACAATCAAGTAGTGCCAGGTAATGTGATGAAAGTAACTTTAGCTTGCGACCACAGAACGGTTGACGGAGCTACCGGAGCGGCATTCTTACAAACATTAAGAACCTATTTAGAAAATCCGGTTACGATACTTGCTTAATGATTATTTATTTTGTAAATTAGAATATGCGTCCATCAAAAGTTAAAATAAAAAGAAACTTAGCTATTCCAGGGGAACCAATGTCTCAGGAGGAGTTTGTTGACTTGATTAAAGAGGCTGAGAAAGGTCCTTTTTATACTTTAGAGGAAGTTCAAGCTAAAATGGAAGTATGGAAAAAGTCATTAAAAAAATAGCGTATAGCGCTGTTTTTTATGAAGATTTAAAATCCATTTATTCCTATGGTTTAGAAACTTTTGGAGTAATCATGGCCGAAATTTTACAAGATCAAATTCTTAATCACACTGCAGGACTTTATTTACAGTATTATTTAAATCCTGAGTGTCGTCATCTTGAAACTAAAACTCAAATTTACAGAAACATTATTCTTGGAAAGTATTTGATTATTTACCGCATCAAAGCTAATAAAATTGAAGTTTTAAGAGCGTTACATGGCAGTCAAAGCCCGAAAATTATTAAAGCAATTAAAAAAATAAAAACTAAATAACAGTTATCATGGAAGGAACAATTAAATCATCAGTTGAAAATGGAATTGGAACTATTACATTTTTTCATCCTCAATCAAACTCAATGCCTGGCACACAGTTAAGAAACTTAGCTGCAGAAATTGAGAAATTAGGAAAAGATGATAATGCTAAAGTAATTGTATTACAAAGCGAAGGCGAGAAAGCATTTTGTGCAGGTGCAAGCTTTGACGAATTAATTTCGATTAAAGATATTGATACTGGATTGAAATTCTTTTCAGGTTTTGCGCAAGTCATTAATGCGATGCGTAAAGCACCTAAATTTATTATTGCACGTGTTCAAGGTAAAGCAGTTGGTGGTGGTGTAGGTATTGCAGCGAGTGCAGATTATACTTTTGCAGTGAATGACGCCTCTATTAAATTATCTGAATTAGCAGTTGGGATTGGCCCGTTTGTAGTTGGTCCTGCTGTTGAACGTAAAGTAGGAACATCAGCTTTTTGTCAATTAACGATTAACGCAACCGAATGGCAAACAGCTCAATGGGCTAAAGAAAAAGGTTTATATGCTGAGGTATTTGCAACAGCAGAAGAAATGGATAAGGGT
>JBEIPP010000017.1:0-27573 GCA_040376995.1 Flavobacteriales bacterium | reverse complement strand
AGTTACTGTAGAAAATGTAATTCGCTCAATAAAAATATTTAGAATTGTAGCCGAGAAATACAGAAACAGAAGAAAACGTTTTACTCTTAGACTTAATTTTATAGCAGGTATTTATAATTATCAATTATGAAAGAGGTCTATTAAACGGCTGTGAACTTTGTGTGAATGCTCACGAAGAATCACTAATAAAAATGGGAACAAGTCAACAACGCATTTATGACGCCGTTAGATTGTTTGCTAATGTTAAGGGATTGAGTGTGTTTTTTTGAATAATATTAACCCTGCTAGAGTTTTGAACTCTAGCAGGATTAATTATTAAGTCAACTCATAAGTTAAACTTCCAATTTTATCTAATTCATTCATTAATTCAGTACTGACAGCAATTTTTTGAGATTTGGAAAACAATTTCACACTTAATTTTTCTACTGGGTCTTCTACAAAAAACTCTACACTGCATTTCCCTTGAGAAGAATTAAAAATAGATTCGATATTGGCGATTAACTCATCATTAATAGCGGTAATATCCATTTTTAATTTCATGGTTGAGAAAATATTCTCTTTAACCGTTTCTAGTAATTCTATTTTTTGAATTTTTAATTCTAAACTTCCTGGTTGTCCATAACGCTCTTGAACTTTTGCTTTCACATACACAAATAATGGCGATACCATAAATTTACTATATTCTACAAAGTCTTTACCAAACAACATTAACTCTACAGAGCCATGATAATCTTCTACTATTAGTTTACCAAAAGCATTTCCCGTTTTACTCGTTCTATTTTCAAAACCTGTGATGACTCCACCAAAAGTTACATCTTTACCTTTAAAAGGCTCTAAGCCTGCTTTTAACTGGGCGCAATTTGCATTACACTTATGTTCGATAATTAATTTGTAAGGATCTAAAGGATGTCCTGAGATAAAGAAACCTACTACTTCTTTTTCGCGAGCTAGTTCTTCCAATTTTCCCCATGGCTCAATCTTTTGAGGTAATTGAGGTTCTGTAATTTCAATTTCATCGTCGCCACCAAATAAACTTGCTTGTGATGTATCATTACCCAAACTCATTTGATTACTATACTTAATCATTTTGTCGGTTAATGTTAAACCTTCTGCATCAGGCGTAAAAAACATGGCTCGATGAATGCCTTCAAAACTATCAAAACCTCCAGCTAATGCTAATCCTTCTAAAGATTTTTTATTAACACATTTACTATCTAAACGTTTTGCCAAATCAAAAACAGAAACAAATTTTCCATTTGCATTTCTTTCTTCAATAATATTATTGACGGTGTTCTCTCCTACTCCTTTAATAGCGCCCATTCCAAAACGGATATCTGTACCACCTGGTATTACAGCAAACTTGGCAAAACCTTCATTAATATCTGGCCCCAAAACTTTTACGCCCATGCGTTTACATTCTTCCATTAAAAAGGAAATAGAATCAATGCTGCCAGCGTGATTTAATACCGAAGCCATAAACTCCGAAGGATAATGTGCTTTGATGTATGCTGTTTGAAAGGCTACATACGCATAACAAGTTGAGTGAGATTTATTAAAAGCGTAACTCGCAAAAGCTTCCCAATCTTTCCACACTTTTTCGGCAACAACAGGGTCATGATTATTGGCTTTACAATTATCAATGAACTTGGGCTTCATTTTGTCCAATGTGGCTCTATCCTTTTTTCCCATTGCTTTTCGCAAGGTATCGGCATCACCTTTGGTAAAGCTTGCTAATTTTTGAGACAAACGCATTACCTGTTCCTGATAAACGGTGATACCATAAGTTTCGCCAAGGTATTCTTCCATACCATCTAAATCCATCACCACATCTTCTCTGCCGTGTTTACGGTTAATGTAATTTGGAATGTAAGCAATTGGACCTGGACGATACAAGGCATTCATGGCAATTAAATCATTGAAGGTATCTGGCTTCAAATCTTTTAAAGATTTTTGCATACCAGCACTCTCATATTGGAACACACCGTTTGTTTCGCCTCGTTGAAATAATTCGTACGTTTTTTTATCTTCTAAATCTATAGTGTCAATATCAATATCAACACCATGATTTATTTTAATGTAACTAATCGCATCTTTAATAATGGTTAAAGTTCTTAAACCCAAGAAGTCCATTTTTAATAAACCGGCACTTTCTGCTACTGAGTTATCAAACTGCGTAACGAGCATGTCACTATCTTTTGCTTTAGTAACTGGCACAAACTTCACCATATCATCTGGTGTAATAATCACACCGCAGGCATGAATACCTACGTTTCTTAAACAACCCTCTAATTCATAGGCCTGTTTTAAAACTGCGGCTTGTGGAGAATTACCTTCTGCTAATTTTCTAAAGTTATGTGATTGCTCAACTACTTCACGCTTATCTTTAATACCATCTAAATATTTTTGATCGATACCACCTGGTTTTAAAAGCTTTTTTAATTTAGCATCTAAACTATCAGGAAATGCTTTAGATAAATTATTAGAATCTTCTAATGGTAAATCTAAAACCCTTGCTGTATCTTTAATAGCAGACTTACCACCCATTGTACCATAAGTAATAATTTGTGCCACTTGATTAAAACCATATTTATCAATCACATATTTAATGACTTTATCACGCCCTTCATCATCAAAGTCAATATCTATATCGGGCATACTAATACGATCCGGATTTAAGAAACGCTCAAATAGTAAATCGAACTTAATGGGATCAACGTTAGTAATCCATAAACAATAAGCAATTGCTGAACCAGCTGCCGAACCACGACCTGGACCAACCGCGACTCCCATTTTACGAGCTTCAGCAATGAAATCTGCTACAATTAAGAAGTACCCAGGGTAACCCATTCTTTCGATAGTAGCTAACTCAAAAGCAATACGTTCTTTAGTAGAATCTGGCATGTCTGGATAACGTTTATGAGCGCCTTCCCAAGTTAAATGCGACATGTAAATAAACTGCTCTGCAATCACTCGCATCTCCGCTTTTTGAACTTCAATAGCTTCTGGAGATAAATTTTTCTCTGCCCAACCTTTTTCTTTTAAAGCGATAATGCGTAGATGTGAAGCGTCAATTTCTTCGACATTAGCATCAATAAAATCTTGAGCAATTTCAAACTTAGGTAATAAAATATCGCGCCCTAATTTAAACTGCTCTACCTTCGCTACAATTTCATTGGTCATTTCAATAGCTTCAGGCATATCAGCAAATAATTCTATCATCTCTTTAGGAGATTTAAAATAAAATTCTTTGTTCTGTAAGCCATATCTAAAGCCTCGTCCACGACCAACTGGTGTCGCTTTTTTCTCACCGTCTTTTACACACAATAAAATATCATGTGCATCAAATCCATTTTTATCTAAATAGTAATTGCTGTTTGCTGCAAAGTATTTAACATTATATTTTGCTGCAAATCTTAATAATACATCATTTACGTGATTTTCTTCTTGCAAATCATGGCGATTTAATTCTACATAAAAATCATCGCCAAATAATTCTTTATACCAAACAAACACTTCTTCTGCTTGCTCTTCACCAACATTTAAGATTAAGCTAGGAATCTCTGCAGATAACGAACCAGTCGTAGCAATCAAACCATCTTTGTATTCTAACAATAAATTTTTATCAATACGAGGCACATAATAAGCACCATCTATTAAACCTACTGAACTTAGCTTTGATAAGTTTTGGTAGCCTATCCTGTTTTTAGCGATGAATACTTGAGTGTATCCATTATCTTGTTTGGTTTTATCTTTATGATCTTTACAAATAAATAATTCGCAACCAATGATGCATTTTAATTCGTTTTGTAAATCACCTTCTTTTTCTCCTTTAGTTATGGCAGCATTATTATCTTTTACACTTTTATTATGTTTATCAATCGCTTGCCAAAATTGAAAGGCACCGTACATATTACCATGATCAGTCATCGCAACAGCAGGCATATCATAAAACACCGCTTTCTTTACTAATTCTTTCACATCGCTAGTAGATTGAAGAACGGAAAATTGTGTATGACTATGAAGATGTGAAAATTTTAATTTAGCAGTATCTGTTAACACAGTAGGCTTCTCGACTCCGCTCGAAGTGACAGAAGGCTCTACTTTCTTATTTTTTCTTTCTTTCCAAGCTTGTTCATGTTGATATAAGGCAGATAAATCAGGGGCTTGGTAATTAACGGTTTGCAAATCTGAAACTTCGGCAACTTTAGTAATTCCACGTTTAATGATTTCGAAAAATACTTTACCAGTTGCTAAAACGTCAAATGCTGCATTATGCGCTTCCTCGAACGAAGCATTAAATAACTTTGTATATAACTCAGTTAAAGTTGGCCATTTAAATTTACCGCCACGTCCGCCTGGTATTGCACAATATTCAGTAGTTTCATCATTCTTCGTATCAATAAATGGTTTAGCCGCCAATATATTTTCTAAACCACAACGTAATAATTCGGAACCAATGATATTATTATCAAACTCAATATTATGACCACATAAGTATTTTGCTTGATTAACAACATTGACGAATTCTTGTAAAACCGTTTTTAAATCTTGCCCCTCTTCAATGGCACGTTCGTTAGTAATACCATGTATTTGAACAGCGTTGAAAGGAATAGTGTAACCTTCAGGTTTAATAATTATAGAATTACTATTAATTAAATTTCCTTGAGCATCGTGTAATTGCCAAGCTACCTGCACCATACGTGGCCAATTATCAAAATCAGTTAGTGGTGCGCTATAACTACGCGGTAAGCCTGTTGTTTCGGTATCAAATATTAAGAACATCTTTTTTTAATTAGATAATGAGTATATAATAAATTCAATGGTTTCGTTTTTTTTTGAATTTGGCAGACAGTGTCTGCCAAATTCAAAAAATTATTTTAATAAATTCTTGACTTTCTTTTGTAACATTTTTTTATCGGGTAAATACAATTGATATTTAGAAACAAATATTTTATTTGATAAGCCTCCTGTAGCATACTCAACCAATACATCATCTTTATCAGCTGAAAGAATTATACCAATCGGTTCGCTATCTCCTTTAACGTTTTCTTCTTTCTTGAAATAATTAAGATATAAATTCATTTGCCCTATATCATTATGCTGCACTTCTTTAATTTTTAAATCAATCAATACAAAACATTTTAAGATGCGATGATAAAAAACTAAATCAACATAAAAATGTTTATTACGTAATGAGATTTTATACTGCCTTCCAACAAATGTAAAACCTTTACCCAGCTCTAATAAAAATTGCTGTAGATTATTTATTATTTTTTGTTCAAATGATTTCTCAGTTAATTTATGAGATGGTTTTATGTCTAAAAAATCAAGAATATATGGATCCTTAACAACTGGTAATGTTACTTTAGTTGCTTTTACAATTTGTGATTTAGATGTTTTAGTATTAGACAAAAGTAATCTTTCATATAAAGAAGATTGAATATTTTTTTCTAAATCACGTACAGATAAATTTTCGCTAATACATTTTTTTTCGTAAAAACGTCTTGCTTCGTCGCTTGAAAGGCTTAATAATAGGGTAAAATGGCTCCAACTCAATTTGGCAGACACTGTCTGCCATTTTTGATAACATAAATAAAACCGACGCATATCTAAAACATTTCTTCTGCTAAACCCTGCGCCAAATTCATGTTTTAAATCTTTAGAAATTTGTTCGATAATTTCTGAACCGTACTCCGCTCGCTCTTTTCCGTCTTGCTCAAACTCAACAATGTATTTACCTATTTGCCAATTAACTTTTACAAGTTCTGTATTAATTAATTTTAGAGTATTAGATTTCGCTGTATGAATAGCAAAACCAATATCTTTAATTAATTTTTTATATTTTAATACAGAAACTCCCATTATTTGGATTTTAAAGCATTTTTAATTTCTATTAATTCGTTTTTAATGTCAGTTAAAAGTTGTGTGTTATCAATGGATTGGATTTGTGATGTATTAGTTGCTACTGCACTTCCATAACCATGTTTTTGATTTATTACTTTCTCGCGTTGTAATAGAATTTGTGTTTTAAAACTTTCAGCATCATTAATGCCCAACATACTCATCATGTTTTGATGATGCGGTCCACCGCCACCGCCAGCTGTTTCAATTTTAATTAAAGTTAACCCAAAGTAACGCAGAACGGGGCCGCCAACAAAAGACAAGTCTTGTATATTTTCCACAGGAATAGTTTTTTCAATATGTAAAATTAAGCCCTTTGAGAATTTCAAATTTTTATTCGTGATTTGACAAGAAAGTGTTCTAAAATATTTTCCACTCAACCATTGTCCTAAACCAAAAATCCAAATTGGAACTAACGCAATTCCAATAATGGTTGAAAACAAAACACCTAGAACTACAAAAAAGATATAAGTTTTTACTCTTGGGCTAAGGCTTGCTTCCCTTAAAACAATTTCTTCTGTCATACTCTAAAATTAAAGAATTTTTAAGTGAATTTTAATCGTCGTTAATATATGCTCATAAACTCTTTTAAATTTTATTTATTTGACTTACAATACTTTAGACAATATTTTAACTCTAATAGTCAGATACATTGGTTTCTTATGTATCCTTATCTTAAGTATTAACTTATAACATCATGAAACGCTTATTATTCTTTGAGGTAAATCAAAAAATATAAATGATAAGGATACCATGTAGCAATTAAAAAACAATAAAAGATTTTACATGATCTACTCTTCAGAATTAATAAAAGGAACACTTAAAACTATTGTTTTAAAACTATTAGCCGACAATAAAAAAATGTATGGTTATGAAATTACACAACGTGTAAAAGAATTAACCTTAGATAAAATTCAGATAACAGAAGGTGCTTTATATCCAACTTTACATGCTTTGGAAGCTGATGGATTAGTAACTACCGAAACGGAATTTATTGGAAAGCGTGTAAGAAAATATTACAGTTTGAGCCCGAGTGGCAAAAACAAAACCAAAGAAAAAGTAAGCGAGTTAGCTGACTTTATAGAAACCATGAAATTTTTGTTAGACATTAAAACGAAGACTGCTTAAAGTTTTAAAGTCACTTCGTGTGATTTTTTGCCTGCCTCTTGCGAAAAAATTGTATCGAGAAGTTTTGACAAATTGTTCTCGATACGAAAATTCAAAGAGGTAGAATTTTCTACTCGAACTGACAAAATAAAATAATATGTACCGTATCAGTGACCAACAAATAGACTATATCCTCAGCGACATCGGTGCACGTGGCGTTGAGATGGAGAGCCTGCAGCAAAACCTATTAGATCATATTTGTTGTATCATTGAAAACAATCTCGAAGAAAATGGAGACTTCGAGAGCTTCTACAAAAAAACCATACATACATTCTATAAACATGAATTATGGGAAATTGAAGAAGAAACTCTCCTATTATTAACCTACAAAAACTATTACACTATGAAAAAGATAATGATTAATAGCGGAATCGCTGCAGCAACATTTTTTATAATTGGCTCTTTCTTTAAGTTCATGCATTGGCCTGGAGCATCTTTACTTATTCTACTTGGGATGGCAATTGGTGCACTTATTTATTTGCCTTTACTTTTCTTATTCAAAAAAAACGAAACGACAGAAAGCAGAGCAAAACTTGTGCTTGTGATTGGAACTATTAATGGTATTCTGTTCTGCGCTTACAGTTTATTTAAAGTATTTCATTGGCCAGGAGCAAGTGTATTATGGTTTTTAACTCTAGGACTTTTTACATTCATATTTATTCCTTTGTATTTTTTCAATGGAATAAAAAATGAAACAAATAAAGTCAATACCATCACCACAACGCTTATTTTAATTATTGTAGCGGGTGTATTTTTCTTACAAACCAGTTTAAAATCAAGCAAACAGGTTTACGTAGCAAAAACACAAAATTATTTACAAGAGCAGGAATTAATAAACCGTTTACAAAATATTAAAAACGATTCCGTACATCAAAATATTGAACTTGAAAGTATTTCTAATGATATTGTAAAAAAATGTGAAGAAATAAAAAGTATAATCATCTTTGATGCGCTTGAACAGAAAACAATTCCAGCAAACTTTGAAAGTAATTTTCAATGGATAGAAGAAGGTGGCTTAGGAGATGAGTTTAATGATGGAAGAGAAGGTGAAGAAATTATTGTAAATCTAAATAATCTTATCAAGAAGTATAATTCATTATCGAGCAGCAACAGAAAACTTCCAAATACTATAGAAAAACTGATTAACGACAAACTTATGCAAAAGTCAAATTACAATCTTCTATTAAGTCTTTCACAATTAGAGTTATATGTCATTGTGAACGAAAAATTGTAACTGAAAATAAAGGTAAATTCTAATTATGCAACAGAATAAACCTTAACCCTATCAGAAAAAATATTCTGGTAGGGTTTATTTTATAAACTAGTCCAAGTTGTTAAACCTTGCTGAGTGAATTTAAACGATTGTACTCTACCGCCTAAGCCTTCAATAGCTCTAGCTACTTTTACTTTAGTAACTGCAGGGCAATAAAAAAACATAAAACCACCACCACCGGCACCGGAAATTTTCCCTCCTGTTGCTCCAGTATTAATAGCCGTTGTATATACATTATCAATTAAATCATTGCTGATGGAATGAGCAATTTGTTTTTTGTTAGTCCAACCAAAATGTAAAATTTCACCTATTTTATTTAAGTCTCCTCGCAATAAACTATCTTTCATTTGCTGAGCCTGCTCTTTTAAATGATGCATGGCTTCCACCGATTTAGAATTATTTTCTTTTACATTTTTAACCTGCTCATTAATAATAGTAGCTGATAAACGCTGTGTTGCAGTAAAGTATAACAATAAATTAAATTCTAATTCATAGAGTACCTCAGCTTTTAATTGTAAAGGATTAACAATAACATTGTCATCTGCTAAAAATTCCATGAAATTTATTCCGCCAAAAGTAGCCGCATATTGATCTTGCTTACCCCCACTCATTCCTAAATCAATGCGCTCAATTTCATAAGCTAAGCGAGCAATGTCGTATTTACCTAGAGGCAATTTTAACCATTCAACAAACGCTCCAATTAGTGAAACAACAATCGTTGAAGACGTTCCTAAACCTGAACCTTGAGGTGCTTCAATATAAGACGTTAAACGAAATGATAATGGGTTTACCCCGATAACTATCGGGGCATACTCTTTGACAATACGATTGTAAACACCAATAAATAATTCAAAGCCTTCCACTAATTGCAATTCTTTTTCTGATTTTACAGATAAACATTTATCTGTACCATCTATACAAAATTCTATTTTCCCATTATCTAATGGTTCTAGACTTGCATACGCATACAAATCAATGGTGGCATTTAAAATGGCTCCGCCATATATATCACTATATGGAGAAACATCCGTTCCTCCTCCTGCTAAACCAATTCTTAATGGTGCTTTACTTCGTATTATCATTTTAATCTTTTATATATCCTCGCTTATCGTCTCCGCTCGAAGTGACAGCTCAGGTGTCATTAGACGTTATATTTTTTTAAATAAATCAAAAACTTCATTTACAAATATTTTCCAATCATATTTTTGTTTTTCCTTAATCATTCCTTCTGTGAAAGCATGCATTCTGTTATTCTCAAAATAATCTTTTATTCCTTCTGCTATTGCTTTACCATTTGAGTCAACTACATAACCCGCCACTTTATCTGGAATAATTTCTCCTAAACCGCCCACATTAGTTACCAATGTTGGTACTTCAAAATGAAAGGACACTTGAGTCACTCCGCTTTGCGTGGCGGTTCTATAAGGTAATGCCACTAAATCTGTAGCAGAGAAATATAATTTTACATCTTCATTAGCAATAAACTTAGCATGAACTATCACTTGATTTTGAATGTGATATTTCTCTATCAAATCTAAATATGGTTGTTTGTCTTCATAAAATTCTCCAGCAATAACTAATACAATATTTGGATTTGATTTCAATTCATTCATCGCATCCAGTAACATGTCTAATCCTTTGTATTTTCTAATCAATCCAAAAAACAATACTATTTGTTTATCATCTGGTAATCCCAATGCGATACGTGCATCTAGCTTATTTAGTTTTTCTCCAAAAGAAGTATACAATGGATGTAACAAATATTTTTTGTGTGTTGTGCTAGTGAACTTTTCTAAGTCATTCATTACTGCTTTACTCATTGTTATAAAGCCATCACAAGCATTAATAAAATATTTTGCAAAAGCAGAGTCTCCTGCACGTTTTTCGTGTGGAATCACATTATCTGTAATGGCTAATACTTTTACTCCACTTTTACGAACCATGCGAGCAATACTCCCTAAAGCAGGTCCCATAAAAGGAATCCAAAAACGAAATACAATAAAATCAGGTTTTTGCTTTTTAATAAATCGAGCTGTCTTAATCCACGATAATGGATTAATAGAATTAATTAAAGTATGAATTTTAATATGTTTAGGTGCGTTACCACTTGTATCAAACTGTGTACTACCTGGAAACAAAAAATTAGGATACTGCAAACTATATGAAATAATTTCGCAATCGTGACCTTGTTTATTGAATGCTTCGCAAAACAATTCGTCAAACGTTGCTAAACCACCTCGTAAAGGATATGCAGGACCTATAATAAAAATCTTTGCCACTTGTTAAATTTAATACTTTAATGTTAATCTCCCCCACAGCCTCCACAACCTCCGCCACAAGAACTCCCACAACTAGAACCACATGAACTTCCACAACTGGAACCCGAACTTGAACCGTAGTTATTTTTATCAACATTTCGCGCTAATGGAAGAAATGACTCGACAAATATTGCATCACCGTATAAGAAGTAATTCCATGCCCAATTCTCTTTTATTTTGTTTTTTGTTAGAATATTAACTTCATAATATTCTACTAATACACGTTGTGTAATCATTCGACTTAAATAAAACAAATAAAAAATAGAACAAATAATCATGACAATTATTAATAAAAATAAAAAAACAACAGGCTTATCTCTTATTATTCCATTTGTTAAACGCAAAAAGCTATAGAATATGATGCCTGTAAACACAATCACATTTATCAAAAACAATGAAGAAAATATTTTCGATTTCAAGAAATATTTATTGACACTATCCATTGAATATTTAATGTTTGTGTAGTTGGATCTGGAGATTGCCTTATTCAAAACTGTTGGATAAAAGACACCTCCAGGTGTAATATAATCTATAATAGTTTCATCCAATTCATCGCGAGTAATGCTATTACTGACATGTAATTTATAATCGCTACTTACGTAAATTCGCTTTTGCTTCAATAAATTATTCATAACACCATGAATAACTTTAATCAAACTATTAGTTTTCAAATAAACCAACTCTAAGGGCGTCAGATCAAATAAAAAACTGGATTTATCAAAACTATCAAAGACTGCTTTTGTTTTTGACTTGTTATAAAATTCAAGACTCACTAATAATACAACAAAAATGGCAAGATTGGACACCAAAAAATCATCACTATCAATAGAAGTAATAAATGGTTTTGTTATCAAAAAAATTGGGTAAAATAACACTATATAAAACAGAAGAATAAAGATAATTTTAATACGCAATTTATACTTTGCTTTAAGAAGATTCAATTGGTCAAGCAATTCACTATTCTTCCAAAAATATTCAGATTGTTTTCCGAAATTTTTCTCGTACTCAATACGTGTTTTTTCTTTCGCTACTCTATATTTTTCAATATCAGCATCAGAAAAATCAGAGGGAGTATGCTCTATTCTTTTTCCTAAAAGCTCACATAAACTACTATATGACTTCGTATACGTTAAGTGCAAGTGCCAAACATTATCAACTATACGAGACGGAGAAACCATAAAATCGTTAGTTGCCGCCAAAAACATAAATTTTTTATACTCAGTAATAGCCTGCTTTGTAAAATTATAAGACCATTCATTTTCCCTTGCCAGTCTTAACGAAAATCCATTACCGTTTGATGTCGCATTGACATCAAACTCTTCTATTTTATCCCAAAGGTTGGCCTGCATGAATTACTTTTTTCCTACAACTAGTTCTATTAAATCTTTCTCTTGCAAGTAAGTATTTGCTAAAGCTTTTACTTCTTCAGGAGTAATAGTTTTTACAGCTTCAAAATAATTTTCAAAATAATTGTAATCTAAGCCGTATTCCCAAATAGCCTTAAACTTATCTGCTAATGAATATGGCCCGTCAACACTTCTTAAAAACTGTCCTAATACATAATTACGAACTGTTTCTAATTCATCAGAATCAACTAACTCTTCACGTAATAATTTAATCTCCTTATAAATTTCTTTTAAAGTGTCATTTGTTACATCGGTTCCTACTTCAGTTGAAATATAAAAGAAACCTCCATTTACTAAGGACGCTAATCCACTTCCAATGCCATAAGTATAACCTTTATCTTCTCTAATGTTAGCCATTAAGCGAGAGCCAAAATATCCACCAACAATTGTGTTTAAAACCTGAAATTTAAAATAATCAGGATTGCGTTTATTAAACATTAATCTTCCAACTCTCACTGCTGATTGAATAGCATCTGGTTTTTCAATAAAATGTTTTTGTTGTTTAGTTGTATCAACTGTAACATTAGGAACTGGAATTGCTTGTGTATGTCCCCATGTTGTTTTTCCGAAAAAGCGATTCAATGTTTTAATTAAATCTTTTGATAATTTACCGGAAGCAATAATAGTACAATTTCCAGAATGATAAAATGTTTTATAAAATTCTATAACGCTTTCTAAAGTCAATTTATCAAAATCTTCGTCTTTAACGGTAATACCATATGGATGTTTTTCTCCAAACACTAATTCAGAAAAACGACGACGAGCCAATACATTTACTTTTTCAGAATTAACTAAATGCTTTTGTTTTTTATTAGATATATATATATCAAATTCATCTTTTGGAAAAATTGGATTTTTAATAATATCCTCCACATAATGCAAACTCTTGTCTAAGTATTTATTTAAGCTAAATAAAGCTAAGGAAGCATAATCTTGTTCCACTGCACATTCAAAGAAAGAACCAAAAAAATCAATATTATCAGATAATTCATTGGCTGTATAATTTTTAGTACCAGTCTCCAATAAATTATTAGCAGCTGATGCTAATAAAGGTTGAGATTGATAATACATCCCAGCTTTAAAAATAAATTCGATTTTAGTTAATTCCTGAGAACCACTATCAATGGTATAAACTTTAATGCCATTATCTAAAGTATTTTCAACAGCTTGTTGAATATGTATTTTATCAATAGTTTTGAAATCGGGTGCTGTTTTTCTATCTAATCCCATAGAGTAAAAATACAGAAATTAGATGAAATAATAGAAATAATTATAAACTAGAACTAGTTAAATTAAATAGAATCTTTAATCTTTAAAAGCTGCTCCTTGAAACTTTTTAGCTTATCAATTACTTCTACTTTTACTTGATCAGACTCTTTCATCCCGCCTTTCAGTTTGTCTTTAGCGCCTTGCAGTGTGTATCCTTTTTCTTTTACAAAATGGAAAATCAATTTAAAATTCTCAATATCTTTTTTTGTAAAAAGGCGATTTCCTTTTTTGTTTTTTGAAGGTGTAATAACATCAAATTCTTTTTCCCAAAAACGTATCAATGATGTATTTACATCAAACATATCAGCTACTTCGCCAATAGAATAAAATAATTTTTCGGTTTCTTTTTCCAGTAATGCCATTAGTCAAATATAATAAAGGAAAGTCTTAGTGGCTTTGAAGTTTTTTCAACAAAAACGATAAAGCAATTAACAATAATAAATGAGATTTCAGATATAAGAAGTTAGATTAAAAAAAAGTTTCATTAATTCTTATTTTTTATCGCTCACCACCTCAAAAGGAATATTCAACGTTTCTCCTGTGTTATCGGATAATGACAGCATATGTTTGCCTTTTGTAGGATTTAAACCTAATTGATGAATATCTTTTGTTGTTCCAACTAAAAAACCATCTATATGCCAAAAAACCGAATTAGAAGGGTTACGATGTGCTATTTCAAAAATTGTTTTCCCTTGCTCTCCATTTAATTCATAAGGAATATAAATGACTGTGCCTGCTTTTGGATAAATCATCTCCATCGATTTTTCTATCTCAGGCTCACATCCAACTTTGTAAGGTGGTAATGATTTATACATTGGGTTTTTAGTTTTAAAATAATACTCTTGCACTGGAGGTAACACAAACCAAGATATTGTTTTCATATCTAACGGAGATACGCATGCATCTGTTACACGATATTGTTCACGTGCATCTACATGTATGGATTTATGATTAGAACAGGTAATGGATACAATACTGTTTTTTGGGATTCTCTCTTTTTTAATTTCATTACAATATTGCGAAGCCAAACAACCACTTTGTTTGCAAACCTCAACAGTTTTTAAATCATTAATTGGCATTTTAAACCAGTTTGATTTTGGAAGAGAACCGAAAATTTCAAATAGAATTGGAGCGGCGGCTGAAATTCCAGTTAATCCTGGGCGACCCTCTCCATCAGCATTTCCAACCCACACACCTACTACATAGTTTCCGGAAATTCCAATAGCCCATCCATCTCTAAAACCAAAACTAGTTCCTGTTTTCCAAGCAATTTTTTGTGAGTTGCCCAATCGTTGCCAACTGGCATCAATATCTGGTCGTCCAACCTCAGCCATAGCTTCAAAAGTTAACCAAATAGATGACGCTGATAATAAAGGGGCGTTATTTTGTTTTTTATGTTTTTTAGATTCAGTATTTAAAAGATAATGCGGCTTATCCCAATCAACTATATGATAACTTTTAGATGCATTGTAATGATTTAAAACTCTTGCCATACTAGCATAAGCCGAACACATATCCCACAACTTAGCTTCGCCTCCTCCAAGAATTAAAGACAAACCGTAGTTATCAGCAGAACGATTCATACTTGATAAACCAATTTGCTTTAGCCTATCTAAAAATTTATCAATAGTATATTGCTGCAACATTTTTACTGCTGGAATATTTAAACTTCTTGATAATGCTTGTTTTGCAGGAACTGCGCCATCATAAGTAAAATCAAAATTTTGTGGCACATAACCTGCTATTTGTGTAGGGATATCAGGAACCAACATGTTGGGAAGTAATTGTCCGTCATTCAGCATAAAGCCATATAAATAAGGCTTTAATAAACTACCAGTACTGCGATTTGATATAATTACATCTACATCTTCTCCGTGAGGATCTTTATCTTTTATTGGCGTATTACCAATATAAGAAACCACTTCGTTTGTATTAACATCTAATACTAAAGCACACAGATTATGTATTTCATTTTGTTTTAATACTGAAGCGTGTTTAGTTAAAATTTCCAATAATCTATTTTGTATTTCTGCATCAATAGTGGTTTGAAAATTATTTTCAGAAACATTTTCATTTATTGTTCTATTAAGCAAATGCCTAGATTTATTGGGTAATGCAAATGGTTTTTGAGGAAGTGGTTCTTGAATCGACAATAAATAAGTTTCTTCATCAATGCATTTTAAAACAAAAAGTTTATTCAATAATTTATCTCTTTTGCGTTTTAATCTTTCTTGGTTTTTACCAGGATAAATGATGGAGGGTGAATTTGGTAATACAGCCAATGTAGCACATTCCGACCAAGATAATTCAGATAAACTTCTTCCAAAATAACGCCATGATGCTGCATCAATACCAACAACGTTAGTTCCAAATGGGGCATGAGAAGAATACGATTGTAATATTTCGGCTTTTGAATAAGTTAACTCAAGTCGCAAAGCCAGAATTATTTCAATCAATTTTTCATAGTACGTTCTTTTTTGATTTTGACGAATGAGCCTAGTTAATTGCATTGTAATAGTGCTACCGCCACTGACTACTTTTCCTGCCTTTTTATTTTGTTTAAATGCTCTAAATATCGAAAAAGGATTTATCCCTTTGTGCTGAAAAAAATATTCATCCTCAAAAGCCAATATACTATAAACAAATTTTGGATTTAAAGTTTTGGATTCAGGGAATCGCCATTGTCCGTCTTTGGCAATTTTCGCAGATAATAAATCTCCCGTCTTATCATTTAAAATAACAGAATAAGAATCTTTAAATAGAGGCTTAGGTAAACAAAATATAAACCAAAGCAATAATCCAAAAAAGATAATTAACGCAAAGCTTGTTTTTTTATATTTTAAAAATGGAGCCAAAAAAAATCGAGTTTTATCTCGACTTAAATTTAGTTATAAAACAGAAATTAATTTAAGCCCTGTTCACCTTTAAATAAAGCGTCACTAAAGTCATAAATTTTAAATTAATGCAACAACTCTACTTAATGTGTTCAATATAAAATTGATATCATTATTGGAATTAGTTTTTTAACCACATATTAACATTTAACAATCTAATATTTATAATTTTTAATTCGACAAACCATACCTTTTATCACATAGAATTGTGATTTTTAAAGAAAAGATTAAAAAAATCTTGTGCATAAACTCCAACTAAATGATAAATTTGTAACCTGAAATTATGAGCGATAAAATACAACATGAATGCGGAGTTGCTTTAATTAGATTATTAAAGCCTTTAAGTTTTTATAAAGAAAAATACGGTAGTAGCAGATACGGCTTACACAAGATGTATCAACTCATGGATAAGATGATTAACCGTGGGCAAGATGGGGCAGGTGTAGCAACTGTAAAACTAGATGTTGAAGCTGGAACTTCGTATATTGATCGTCTAAGATCTATAGAGCCAAAAGCAACACAAGATATATTTTCACAAATCAATGATTTATATATAGACGCTAAACATAAAAACCCTGAGGAATATAATGATATAGAATGGCAAAAAAAGAACATTCCATTTATGGGTGAAGTTATTTTAGGGCATTTACGTTATGGTACCTATGGCGGCAACAATATTCAAAGCTGTCATCCTTTTAGACGACAAAATAATTGGATGGCTCGTAACTTACTAGTAGCTGGGAATTTTAATTTAACTAATGTTGATGAATTATTAGAACACTTAGTAGAACTTGGTCAACACCCAACAGTTAAAGCAGATACAGTAACTGTGATGGAAAAAATTGGTCATTTTTTAGATAAAGAAAATGATAAATTATTTAAAATATTTAAAGAAAAAGGGTTAAATAATTTCGAAATCTCAAAAGAGATTCAAAAAAATATTGATGTTGCATCTATTTTAGTAGAAAGTAGTAAACGTTGGGATGGCGGCTACGTAATGGCTGGTATGATGGGGCATGGAGATGCGTTTGTGTTACGCGATCCTAGTGGAATTCGTCCCGCATACTTGTATAAAGATGATGAAGTATTAGTTGTAGCGAGTGAAAGACCAGTTATACAAACAGTGTTTAATGTTGATATCAATGACGTTAAAGAATTAAATCCGGGTTGCGCTGCTATTATTAAAAAAGATGGCACTTTTACTGAACAACAAATTATAGAACCATTAGAGAAAAAAGCATGTTCGTTTGAACGTATTTATTTTAGTAGAGGAAATGATGCAGGCATATATAAAGAGCGTCGGCAACTAGGTCGCTATTTAGTGCCGCAAGTTTTAAAAGCTATCGATTACGACTTGGATAATACCGTGTTTAGTTATATTCCAAATACTGCGGAAGTTGCGTTTGGTGGTTTAGTTGAAGGTATTAATGAACATATTAATAAATCAAAAGCTACCGATATCTTAAAAATGGGCACTCATATTTCTGAGCCAGCCTTAAGCAATATATTATCCAGACATCCTCGCATTCATAAAGTTGTTTTAAAAGACGCTAAGCAGCGTACATTTATTACAGATGATGAAAGTAGAGATAATTTGGTAAACTTAGTTTATGATATTACATACGAAACTGTAAAAAAAGACGTTGACACATTAGTTGTTTTAGATGATAGTATTGTACGTGGAACTACTTTAAAACAAAGTATCTTAAGGATTTTAGATAGATTACATCCTAAAAAAATAGTTATTATTTCTTCTGCACCTCAAATTCGTTACCCCGATTGTTATGGCATTGATATGGCTATTTTAAGTAAGTTTATTGCCTTTGATGCAGCTATATCATTAATTAAAGAAACAGGAAAAGAATCGATTTTAAATAATTTATATGAAAAAGCTAAAGCTGAATTATTAAAACCAAAAGAAGAACAAATTAACGTTGTTCAAGAAATTTACAGAACATTTACTAACGAAGAAATTTCACAAAAGATTGGAGATTTATTGCGTCCAAAAGATTTGAAAGCTGATTTACAAATCATTTATCAAACTATCGAAGGCCTTCATCAATCATGTCCTGATAACTTAGGCGACTGGTATTTTACTGGCAACTACCCTACTCCTGGCGGGAATAAGGTAGCAAATAAAGCCTTTGTTAATTTCATGGAAGGAAAAAACGAAAGAGCTTACTAACCATCATCCATTTAACTTTAACTCACAAAAAAACCCATCAGTTAAAAACTGATGGGTTTTTTAATTACTAATATTTTATTTAGTGATGAGCTTCCTCAGCATGCTCTGCACCAGCAGCTGGATGATGTCCATGACCAGCTCTTAAATCTTCTTGCTGTTTAATTAAAATAGGATCAACTTTAGTTCTGTTTTCTGCATGACCACTATAAATACCTTCGTCTAATACAATAAAAATAGTATAAGACATAAAAAGTAAATAAGGAACTAATACTACGTATTTAAAGAATTTAACCTCATGACCTAAGTGCATGAACCACATTACAATAGCAGCAGCCTTAGCTATTGTTAAACCAATGAATAATGTTTTTAACCATAAAGTACCAGACCAGCCATGACTTGGAGCCATTGAACCAATTACTAATTCAAATAAAGTAATCGCTAACATAATCCAAAACACATTCCATAATGTACGGCGTGCTTTTTTTCCTTCCTCTTCGCTGTGGTGAGCCATGTGCTCATATGATGGATAATCGTCGTGAAATTCTGACATAATAATTTAATTAGTGAGTTTGTGAATTATTGAGTTTATGAATTTTAATATTTTTACAATAAATAAAAGAAGGTAAATACGAATACCCATACTAAATCGACAAAATGCCAGTATAAACCAACTTTCTCAACCATTTCGTAGTGTCCACGTTTTTCGTAAGTTCCTTTTATTACATTTAAGAAAATGATAAAATTGATAACTACCCCAGAAAATACGTGGAATCCATGGAAACCAGTAATAAAGAAGAAATAGTTAGCAAACTGAGGAACACCATACTCATTTACGACCATGTTTGCACCGTAAACAGTTTCTTCTACGTAAGTATGAAGTTCTTGACTCCAAACATGACGTAAAGCACCAGTTTCAGTACCAACAATAAAGTGATACCATTCCCATGCTTGAGAACCTACGAAAGTAGCTCCACCAACAATAGTCCAAAACATCCAAACAATAACTTTCTTTTTATCATTTCTGTGACCTGCTTCTACAGCTAATACCATAGTAACAGAAGACATGATTAAGATAAAAGTCATTAAACCTACATAAGCTAATGGTAAATGTTGTTCAACAAAAGGGAAGTGAGTAAACACGTTTTCAGCTTTTGGCCAAACATCAGCGTATTTGTGACGAATAAAACCATAAGACGTTAGTAACCCACCAAAGGTTAAAGCATCAGAGATTAGGAAAAACCACATCATCATTTTTCCGTAGCTTATGCGAAACGGTGATTGACCGCCATCCCAAGCTTGTTTTGAATCGATTTCTGTACTGTGAGACATAATAGAAATTTACGTTTTAACGATTTTTATAAATTATGTTGCAAGTTTAACGAATATAATACAAAAATAAAAACAAATACACCCATAAAATATCAAGAAAATGCCAATATATTGAACAAAGCTCTAAACCAAGCGTATTTTGGTCATTATATTTTCCTTTGATAGCGTTTTTAAGTGTCACTAAAACCGAAATTATACCTGCTAAAAGGTGTAAAAGGTGTAAAAAAGTAATTAAATACAAAAATGAACCCGAAGCGTTGGAAGATTTACCTCCAAAAACTATATTTTTACTATATAATTCACGCCAACCTGAATATTGTAAATAAGTAAAAACTAAGCCTAAAATAAATGTAACAAGTAACCCTAAAACCATTCCTGATTTATTATTTTTTTTAGCCATTTGTAAAGCATAAAACAAGGTAATACTACTTGTTATTATAACAGCAGTACTCAAATAAAATGCACTTGGCAAGTTAAATATTAACCAATTTCCATTATCTGCCCTAACCACGTAAGCACTTGTTAATCCTGCAAATAGCATAACTATACTTAAAATACCTACCCATAATAATGGTTTAGACGCCTTTTGCTGTGCTGCTTTTAAATCAGATTTATACGTTGGACTAGGTTTTATTTTTTCTTCCATAACTGTATTATATTAAAAATTTATGACCAAACATTAATGCTAACTGCACCACTGGTAAATATAAAAATGAACCAAACATTAATTTTCTAGCATCATCAATAGTGCCCGATTTATATAAATTAAATGCCTGTATAATAAATACCAAACTCATACAACTTACAATAGCCGCTGTAATCCATCCTGTAAAATTAAATACAAAAGGTGTTAATGCAATCGGCAATAAGGATAATGTATATACTAAGATTTGTGAACGAGAACTTTTATCTCGACCACCTTTTGATGGTAACATAAAAAATCCTGCTCTTTGATAATCATCGTGACTAACCCATGCAATGGCCCAAAAATGAGGAAATTGCCAAAAAAACTGAATACAAAATAGTAAAATTGCAAAAAATGTAATTTCCCCAAAACCATCGGTAGCAGCTATTGCTCCTATGAGTGTTGGTAAAGCACCCGGTATGGCTCCCACAAACACAGAAAAAGGTGTAACACGTTTTAAGGGGGTATAAACTAAAGCGTATAAAACAATAGATACAAAACCAATGATACCACTTAACGGATTAGTAAACACCCACAATAAAATGGTTCCAATAACACCAAAAACAGCACAAAAAATGAAGGCTTGGCTAGTGGTTAAGTTACCGGTAGGAATAGGTCGTAATTTCGTTCGATTCATCAATTTATCTAAATCTTTTTCAATAATTTGATTAAAGCCATTTGCTGCAGCTGTAACTAAAAAACCGCCTACACAAATAGCAAACACTTGCCTCCAAGTAAAATCTTCGGCAACCGTAAAAAAAGTGATGACTGCTGAAAATACAACTAAAGCAGAAAGCGTAAACTTAGTTAACTTTAAAAACGACTTTACTTTACTATATGTTATAGTTTCTAGAACTGTTGTATGAGAATTATTTTGCAAAGTGGCGCAAATTTAGGAAATAAATTGCCATTTGTTAAACTCTATCGACTTATATTTGTTATAAAAGAAATCAACTAACATCTTATATGAAAAAATTATTCATTTTAGCACTTTCTGTAATAACTATGGCATTTACAACCTCTAACACAAAATCATTACATGATTTTAAAGCCAAAACACTTGAAGGATCAGATTTTAATTTTGCCAATTTAAAAGGCAAAAAAGTATTAATTGTAAATACTGCCTCAGAATGTGGTTATACGCCACAATATAAAGATTTAGAAGCTTTATATGAAAAATATAAATCAAAAAACTTTGTAGTGATTGGCTTCCCTTGTAATGATTTTGGTGGACAAGAACCAGGTACAAGTAAAGACATTAAAGCTTTTTGTACTAAGAATTATGGTGTTACTTTTCAAATGATGGAAAAAATAAGTATTGCTACAAGTCCAATTTATAAATGGCTAACATCAAAAACCGAAAACGGTGTTTTAGATGCAACAGTAAAATGGAACTTCAATAAATTTTTAGTAGATGAAAAAGGTCATTTAGTGAAATATTTGCCTTCTAATACAAAACCATTGGATGCGGAAATCACCAATTGGATTGAAGGTAAATAAAATTGATTTGTTTAAAACAGAGGATTGCATTAATCCTCTGTTCTTATTTAATACTTAATTCCTCTGCTCTGTGTTCAGCATTTTGCAAAGCTTTTATAATAACTTCACCCATGTGATTTTCATTGAATATTTTTAGAGCCGCCTCGGTTGTACCTCCTTTTGAAGCTACAGATGTAATATATTCATCCAACGTTTTTTGTCCGTTATTTATTAAATGAAAAGACCCTAACATGGTTTGTTTGGCAAGTATAGACGACACATGCTCATCTAATCCCAACTTTACACCTGCATCTACTAAATGTTTCATGAAGTAAAAGAAATAAGCGGGCCCGCTACCACTTAATGCTGTAACAGCATTTAATTGCTTTTCTTCTTTTAAATATAAAGTTCTTCCAGTAGTAGATAGTAAATTTTCAACTAACATAATTTTATCATGCGCCAATTTATCAGATGCAGTAAAAGCAGTCATTCCCATACTAATTTCAACTGGTAAATTAGGCATTGCACGCACAATAAATTGATGATTTAATGCTGATTGAATAAATGAGATTTCGGTACCTGCCATAATGGAAAGAACGACACAAGTTGGATTAATGACTTCTTTCAAACTTTGCGCTAGCTCTTTAAAATCTTGGGGCTTAACTGCTAAAATAACGATATTACACTCCAAAATAGTTGCATCATTTGTTGTAACAACTTTACCGATATCCATAACCGATAAGCTATTTTGCCTGTCGATATTTTTCTCAACTAATAATAAGTTTTCTTTGGTAACAATTTTATATCTTAAAAAGGAATTGGCATATATGAGTCCCATATTTCCACATCCGATGATGGCTATCTTATTCATGATTTTATAAAACTTAAAAAAGGCTTGGACTTCGCTCAGCCTGACATTATAATTATTTAATTAAATATGATTCGTATTCTTCTTTTGATGAGTGTTCAGCAAAATTACTATCATATAGTAAATCTGCAATTAAATTTCTATCTGGTAAAATTTTAGCAAGGTGTTTGGTCACAACTATTTTTGATCCAATAAAACTAATTTCTTCAAATTCATTTTCATTCATGATTTTAAAAAAGTTTTTGTTGTTTTTGTATTTTCTATAGGTCGGGAATTCCATTTTTAATATAATACCATCTGTCTTTAAATTTACGAGATGCTGAATCAATTGCAGCATGAACTCCTATAAAAAAAGCGCTTACATTTGTAAGCGCTTTTAGTTTTAACTATAACCCACCTTGTGGCATGGGCTGCGCTTGCTGTTCTTCTTGCGGCATTAATTCCTCCATGGGAACGCTTGCTGTTAAGCGTTGCATTAATTGTTTTGAATGTTCATCCTGCTTAAATTGCTCAGCTAACATCACTAAACGACGCATAATTTCTTTTGCCTGCCCCATTTCACGGTTAAAAGATGCTCTATGAATAGATTTTTGTGCTTTATACACTTTTAAATCATTTTCATAAATATCAAATAATTTACTTGATAAGTCAGTAGCTTTTTTCATATTACCAATTTGATAATAACCTGCGATAATTGTATATAATGTAGCTTCATAACGCACATTAGCATCAGGCATTTTCTCTAAACATAAATCCAATACTTTTTCTGCTTTTTGTTTTTGGCCTTTATTAATTAAGGCTCCTGCTAATGTTGCCATTTGCATACGCATGTTAGATGCCATACGTGTGCAATTTTCATCTAAACTCACACCTTCTTTATCTAAACCACCCCATGCAAATTTATTCATAATGTTTTCGTACATGATATCCGTGTTTACACGTCCACCTTGTGCCATTTCATTATCAGTATTTTTAATTGGCACTAAACGATACGCTAAACCTTCTAATTGGAAGTATTCTTCTAAACCTAAATAAGCTTCGGCACCAGTGGTTACTGCAAAATAAATTGGGCGTTTCCAGTTATTATGTGCAATTAAATCTAATACCATTAAATCATTTTTCGTTAAGTACTGGCGGTTAATCGACCACTTAATAGCTTTCACTAATCGAGCAGTATCTTTCACCGCAATTACTTTTTCACGCATAACCTGCATCGAATCAACTGGAACATAGAAAGATTTTGATGGGAAATAATCTAAAGGCTTATTTCCGTAATCTAATTTATTTTCTATATCATCAGATACTGCGAAATCAACCGCTTTCTTTAAACTCATCGGTCCTGACCCTTTATCCATAATGTAGATAACTTCACGCTTGCTTTGAGTATATTTCTGTGCGGGGATAGTGAATGGCACAGGAGCAGATTCGTAGGCTGCACGACGCATTTGATTGATATACCAATCGGTTTGTAATAAACTTAAATTCACTACACGAACATCTGTTCTAATACCTTCAACTTCTTGAGCGTACCAAAGAGGGAAAGTATCATTATCACCATTAGTAAATAAAATTGCATTAGGAGCGCATGTGTTTAAATAATTTACCGCAAAATCTCTACTCATGGTTCTTTTCGAACGGTTATGATCGTTCCAGCCTTCAGCAGCCATTAATGCTGGAATTACTAAACCTAATCCTAAAGCAGCAATCGATGCTGTTTGCGCATTTATTTTTTTACTTAAAAAATCAAAAATAAACAACACCCCTAAACCAATAAATATGGCAAAGGCATAAAAGGAGGCTACATACGCATAATCACGCTCACGGGGCTGGTAAGGGTATTGATTTAAGTAAAATACTACTGCTACTCCATTTAATAAAAACAGTAAGGTAACAACCCACATATCATTTTTATTATTTTTTAAGTGGAAAAAGAAACCTAATAATCCTAAAATAAATGGTAAGGCGTAAAACGAATTACTAGCCATATTATTTGATGCCGCATGTGGTGCTAAAGAAGTATCAGAATCTAAAAAAACGTCATCTAAACCTTTGATACCAGTTTTCCAATTACCCTCAAGTGGATTACCGTTTAAACCTTGGATATCATTTTGACGACCAATAAAGTTCCAAGCAAAATAACGCAAGTACATGTATTTAACTTGGTAATTAATAAAATAAGTCATGTTAGCAACAAAATTTGGAATCTGAACTTCTTCCATTTGGCCAGTTTGTTCATTCATTGTCGTTTTTTTCTTATGATGATTTTGAACATCTCCCCAATAACGATAAGCTGCTTCATGATTGCCTTGTTGACTCCACATACGTGGGAAAGGTGTGCAATATTCTTTTTGATATGCAGGAATAGATTTTTTTCTATCGTCTACAATTTTATATTTTTTAGAAGCTTCGTCTTTTGCATAAACTGGCTCGCCATCTTTAAAATTAGCATTATCCGTAGGAGCATTATAATACTGTCCATAAGTTAAAGGCCAATCGCCATATTGCTCACGATTTAAATAAGATAACATTGTAATAGCATTCTCAGGATCATTTTCATCCATTGGTGTATTTGCCTGAGAACGGATAATTAAAATAAAGAAGGATGAATAACCAATAATTAGGGTTGTGAAACTTATTAAAATAACATTAAGTGTATTGATGTTTTTTGTTTTCAAGTAATTGATTCCATATAATAAACCACCTAAAACAAGAACACGAGTAAACATGGCACCTGCACCGTTTGCTGAAATTACGGCAATACCAGCAAACAAAATAGCAGTGTAAAAACCAAACTTATAGTAAGATTCTTTCTTTTTTACAGTATACATGATTAATGAAGTAAGGGCTGCAAATAAAATCACAAAATAAAATGCCGAACCAATGTTAAAGCCCATTCCTAATTTGTTCACAAAGAAAATTTCGTAATCAGCAGCAAACTTTACAATTTTAGGAATCATGATGTTTTGAATACCTCCCAAAATAATTAATGAGATAATTCCTGTGATAAAAAATGATTTCCAAGTAAATGGATACTTTTTGAAATAATAAATAAAGCAAATAGCTGGAATAGTTAATAAATTTAATAAATGGACACCGATTGATAATCCCATTAAATAAGCAATTAACACTAACCAACGCATTGAACCAGCAGGATTAGTCGAGTCTTCTTCTTCCCATTTTAAAACTGCCCAAAATACTAAAGCCGTAAAGAAAGATGACATCGCATATACCTCACCTTCAACAGCTGAGAACCAAAATGAATCAGAGAATGTATAAGCTAAACCGCCAACAATACCAGCGCCAATAACCGCCCATTGTTTAGCAGATGTGAATTCTTCTCCTTTTTTTACAATTGCTTTAATACCAACACGAGTGATTGTCCAAAACAAAAATAGGATGGTAAATGAACTACATAAAGCCGACATGATGTTGATCATTTTACCAGCCATTGCTGGATCTCCACCTGCCATTAGTGCAAAGAAACGACCAACTAATAAGAAAAATGGTGCTCCTGGAGGGTGACCTACTTCTAATTTATAAGCACAAGCAATGTACTCTCCACAATCCCAAAAGCTTGCTGTTGGCTCAATGGTAGAAACATAAGTAAATGTTGCAATGGCGAAAACAATCCAGCCAATAATGTTGTTTAATTTTTTAAACTGCATATTTTTATTTTAAAAAGCTATAAGATGCGAATTTAACTAAAAAAGGCAGTTATACAGAATGAAAGTTTTTTTTTATGAATTTTTTGTAAATAAAGATATTTTACTATTTTTGTGCCCCGAACTTTTAACAAGTTTAGATTGTCCGATGGTGTAACTGGCAACACGACTGATTTTGGTTCAGTAGAGTCTAGGTTCGAGCCCTAGTCGGACAACAGAAAAGCCCTCTTAATCAATGATTGAGAGGGCTTTTTGATTTTTAATGGCTATTTCATTTAAAACCGTTTCTTGCTAAAATATCTTTAATATGATTGTTTGTAATTGATTCTGTATCGCTTTTGTCATAAATGGTAACCAAAACAACTCCATGTTTCACTAAATTAATAACCAAATCATAAACAATTAACCTTGCTCCGCCACTCTTTCCTTTACCTTTTGATTTTATTGAAATTCTAATTTTTCGAACATTACCACCTAAATCAGTTCCTATGTTAGGATTAGCTATAAAATCTGATTTAAATTCTCTTAAATCATCAGGTAACGAATGATACTTCTTCTTGAGGCGTTTAAATTCTTTTTCAAACTCATGAGTAGTTAAAAATTCAATTTTACTCATTTAACAAATCATCCAAAGTTTTTGCTTTCTTTTTTCCACTAATGATTTGCTTTAAATCTTTTAAGCCTCTATCAATGCTTTGAGCCGTTTCGTTTTCAATAACAGGCTTATCCCCTAACTTTTTAGCAAGCTCAAATAATAACTTAATATTTGATTTTGATTTTGATTGTATGACTAACGTTTCCATAGAGCTAATTTACGAAAAAAAATGATTTATAAAATTGGAATTTTAAATAAACTAAGTGATGGTGAACTGGCAACATGACTGATTTTGGTTCAGTAGAGTTTAGGTTCGAGTCCTAGCTTTTCTATCTTCTTCAAATAGTAAATTATGTCAATGACCTTTAGAACTTTTAATTTTTAAAGCCCAGGCGTAAATTCGTTCTGTGGAAAATTTTAAGTTGTGGCCCTTAAAACTGTTATTATTATCTACAAAATTGACGATACAATCCTGTAATTTGTAGGTATTATATAAATCTATATATTCAGACGCTGTGCATTCTTTATCATCAAAACAATCT
>JBEIPP010000225.1:0-4146 GCA_040376995.1 Flavobacteriales bacterium | reverse complement strand
TATAGCAATTGGATTTAAAAACGGCTCGCTTTCCGAAAATCAAATAAAACTACTAAATAACATTAACAAGAAAATAAATCACTAAATTTATAAATCAAAAAACACTTTATTATGAAAGACAAATCAACAGCAGCTGTATTAGCATTTTTTTTCGGAGGCATAGGCGTTCATCGTTTTTATGTTGGCCACATCGGATTAGGTATATTCTATTTAATATTTTGTTGGACATTTATCCCAATATTTATTAGCATTATTGATTGTATTGTATGGATATGCACTAGCGATGATGATTTTAACAAACAATATAACAAAGCTGCTATACAACAACAAATACTTATGAATCAACAAATGGAGCATTCAAAAAAAATTAGTGAAACACTTTCAGCTAATAAAATTGATTTGGCGTCACAAATTGAAAAGCTTCATGATTTAATGAAAAAAGGAGTTATTACTGAACCTGAGTTTCAAAAGAAAAAAGCCGAATTGCTTTTAAAAATAGTCTAAAAAACACTTAATTATGAAGGAAATTAAAAGAAGCTTTTTACACGTAGATTTAGGTATTATAGTTGTTATTACAACTGATAATGAAGTCTATTTGCCAGTTGGATATTCTGGTAGGTATATAAATAAAAAAGATTTTGATTCTGGCGATAACATTGCTGGCATGACTAAAGGAGCTAAGGAAGATATAATTAAACTATTCAACACAAAATTTTAATTAAAAAGCCCCAATTAGGGGCTTTTTTTATGGGGTTTATTAAAATAAATGTATTGATAATCAATAAATTATATTTATTTTTATATCACTTGTGATATATATTAAAATAAGTTGTATATTTACACTCAGAAAGCAATAAAGCTTTTAAAAACTAAAAACGGGCGGCAACCTTAATTCGGCTAAAGAAAATGAAAACTGTATATTTTTTACAACAGCATTCAAGAGGTAATCACTCACCAAGTCAAGTGTATTTTAACGGTAAAACAGTATTTGAAGGTACAAAAACAGAGTGCAAGGCTGAGTTAGTAAGAATGAGAAAGTTTTGTAAGGACAAATTTCATTCAACTTCAACAAATGACTTATTACGCGACTTTGTTAATTATGAGATGTCAGACATCTTTTTTGTAAAAAAGTCAAATGATAATATAGAATGGGCTTAATTACTAACGGGGGCTTTGCCCCCTTTTTTTTATTATCAAAAAAAATAAACAACATGACACCAAAAATTGAAATGGCACGCAAGATGCTGTTAGACTATTTAAAGCAGCAAATCGAAGAAAAAGGCTATACACAAGAGTATTTAGCCAATAAAACAGGCTTTACCCAATCAAATATTAGCCGTATGCTTTCTGCTAAATATCCGCCAACACTTGATAACTTAATTGCATTAGCAGATGCTGCCAATTGTTACATCTTTGTAATTGATAAAGATGCCGATGATGATCTATGCGAAATGATGCGAAATCGCTGGGGAAAAATAACACATAACTAAAAAGCCCCAATTAGGGGCTTTTTTTATGGGGTTTCATTTATAACAGTGATGCTAGAATCAGGTTGCGGATTAGGATGAAATAATACTTTTACAGCGGCATCATTTGTTATTCGTGTTCCAAATCTCATTACATCCTTTATCATCATTCCGTTTGGTAAGTATGGAATTACTCCCTTTGAACTAATAGAATTAAATCCGCTACCATTAAATCCTTGCAATTGAGCATCAATTTTATCTAAAAGTAATTTATGTTCATGACCTTTATTTCTAATTGCTAAAGTAGTACGTTTATCAACCTCTTGTATTACATCGCTTATTACATGCAAGTTAAATATAATGTTTGCAGCCTTTTTTCTATTTCCGTATGTTTCCCAATCAATAGGCTCATATTCTAATAAAACAGCAGAGCGTAAAAAAGGGAGTTCTCCTTTTTCATCAAACTCTTCATCTTGTTTAAAATACAAATCAAAATGCTTTATATCAGCAATATTTGTAGTCAATTTGCCCATTATGGACTCGTAAAAATTTGTAATAATCATGGTGTTATGTTTTGCCACAGCTTATTAAGCTGTGCGGTTATATGTTTCTCAATATTATTTGTTAATCCCTTTCCAGTAATCATAAATGGACGTGCTGGCAAATTCATTTTAATGGTTCTTTTAAATGATCTCACCGTTGTAGTTCCTGTTACAACTCTTCCAAATTCAATCTTAGTACTTTTTTTTAACCCTGTTTTTTTAGTAATTCCATGCTTTGTTAAGTTACGTTTAAATGACCTTACATTTTGCTTTACATTGCCTTTAAATCCCTCGTTTTGTGCTTTTGCATAAGGCACATCATTAATAACTCTTGCACTATCATAATTTGGTTGTGGGCGTATTCCTCTGCGTAAGCGTCCGCTTTTAATTAATAAAGCTCGGTTAGTTTTGCCACTTTTTTTGCCCCATGTATTTTCGCTTCTATCTTTCCAAAATGTTGTGCCAACTTCGCCACGGTAACCGCCCACTCTAAAGTTTCCTTTAAACTCATCCACAGCAATATCGCTTACCTCTTTAGGTAACTTCCTGCGCATCTCTCGGTATGCAGGAGCAATTTTATCAAATGGGTGTTTAAAACGGTTATCCATTAGCCTTATTAGCTGCTTTGTCTATTTTGGTACGAGCACCTTCAGGTACATCAAAATAAGGATGAGCATCAGGATAAATTACTTTATCAATACCAGCATTGTTTCTAAACATTGCAGGAATAGTTGGTAATGATAAACTTGATAAATCTGTTTTTGTGCTTCCACTTGGTGCATCAAAAGCATCACAACGGCATCCCCAGTCATTAGGAGGATAATGTATTGCCCAAAATTCAGATTTCCAAGGAGCAATAATACCATCTAAAACACGGTGCGAATCTCTTACTCTATCATCACCAGCAGTTGAATATTTGCCATTACCTGATAAATCTAAGCGTTGCCAATTTGCGCCCATTTGAGCAGATGCCACAGCGTGGTTATATTCTGCAGACAGGTGATTAATATTAAAAACCTTATGTAGTTGTAGGAAATCATTTTTAAAGTCGCCAAAGCTTCTAATATTGCCACTAGCATCAAATAACAAAGCACTTGCTTGTTTTAATTCCTCATAAGTTTTAGCTGCCGAAAATTGGTAAACGTTTTCTGTAAAGCTTTTAATAATTGCTTTGTCGGCTTCCGTTAAATCATCGGTTACAAGGTCATAACCTTTAGTAACCGCCTCCATTAAAACGCTGGCTGTTTTCTTTAGTAGCTCCTGATCAATGCTTCCTGTTTTAAGTTTACCCTCATGAATTAACTTCGCTAAACGTAATGCTTCTTTTTCTAATTCGCTTTCGTTAACTAGAGTTGTAAATTCAGCAAGGCATTGTTTACAGCTACTCCCGTAAAGTTTAGTGATAGCTTTACTTTTTAGTTGGAGCTTTTTTTTTTTGAGGTTGGTTTGGATTAGGAACGGCTGACTTTAAAATGATTTTTTCACCTTCTCCTGGCTTCGCTACTCCATAAGTTCTATAAAAGTATTCTTCAGTCATTGGTATCTTTTCAGATAAAGAAATATCCATTTCAAAACGCTTGTCTAATGGTATATTAATAATTTCAGGAAAACGGAATTTACCTTTATCTAAATCATTAATAGAAGGAGCAATATTTGAAATTTTCTTTTTAAAGTCCCAATTTAAAAGGTACTCCATTTCAATCATATCACTTAGATTGATACCATCCTCTACATCTTTGTGGGTTTCTGATTGGCTTTTTGATGAGCCGTTATCAGTGGTCATTGTTTGCCCTAAGTATATTTTACTCATTTCTGAGTTTGAAAGCTCAATGATGTTTTTGAAAATATCAGATTGACCGCTTTGTACGTTATTGAAAAATTCAATACTTGTACCTTCAGGTATTACAGCGTGTCCAGCTCCACCCATATTTGATAAAGCTTCATCTAATTTTCTACGACTGCTATCATCAAATGGATTGTATTTACCAACTCTAAATGGCATTCCAAATAATTCGGCAAACTGACTCCAATCGCCAAAGCCTCCACGTTTATAAATGATGTATTGTGCTGCTGAAAGCATTAATCCGTAATCATCAGATGCCCCTACCTCAATTAAATAAGGTGCAATAGATTGGTCT
>JBEIPP010000064.1:0-15969 GCA_040376995.1 Flavobacteriales bacterium | reverse complement strand
ATTGGGGTCTTTCATGCTAAAAATAGTTTCGTATTGTTTGTCAATTTCAGTGGCAAAATAAATGCCTCGTTCTTGAATCCATCCATCAAAATCTTTTTGAGTAATTTGATTTGGGAAGTTTAGTGCCGAATGTTTTTCGTTACTAAATACTACATCTGCTTTTTCATCTGTTACTCTGTCTCTTGAAATGGTAAATGGATAAGGCCCAATATTAGCTTTAACTGGACCAATGCGGTTATTCGTATTATATTGAACAATTAAATTTCCACCATTTTTCACGTATTCCATTAATTTAGGATAATGTACTTGCAATCTATCATTGGTATTGTATGCTCGAACACCAGACACAATAGCATTATATTGAGTTAGATTTCCATTACTCAATAACTCGTCAGTTAAAATTGTGACATTATAACCAATTTGTTTTAAGCAGGCAGGTACATCGTCTCCAGCTCCTGGAATGTAACCAATTGTTGTGTCTGTTTTCTTTAAATCAATATTAACTAAACCTGCTTCGGCATCGCTCAAAATAAATTGATAAGGAATATGATCGTATTCAATTCGCTTAATGCTTTTATTGTATGAAGCGCTATTTATTAAAACAGTTGCTTGTAATTGTCCATCCTTTGCATTTTTATCTGCAACGATCGTTGCTTCTATAATGGATTCATCTCCTTTGTTAACTAATTTAAATTCCGGATTTTTAATAGTGATATTCCATCCAGCACTTCCTTTTAATTCAAGTTTGCCATTTGTATTAGCTATATTTGCTTTAACGGTTATAGAAATTGTTTTTGGAGTCGCGTCTGTAAACACAAATACTTTTTCAGGAATATTAACCGTTGCAGGCGGTAATATTTCAAACGGACGATAAATTTCTCCTTTTACGGGGTCGGTAAATTTATAAACTAAAGCTCGCTCAATTTTTAAATTCAAGTCTAAAATCGATACATTAAATACCACTTTAGTTGCTGATTCGTTTTCTGGTTTACCAATTAAATTAGAATTGGTTACTGTATATAAGCCAATATCGTGTTTTTGATTTAACCAATAAGGATTTGAAAATGCTAGAGAACTAGATAATTTTTCTTTATGTTTAAAGGTGTATAACTCATTCGGATTTAAAGTTAAAGCTGTTGTTGTATCGCTTTGTAAATAATAAATTGAATTAAGTTTAACTTTTACTTTATTTCTACTTACTATTTGTGCAGTAATAGCAGCATCTTGTCCACTAATACCAATATAATCAGCAGTTGAAGCCTCGATCCATAAACCAGAACACGCTAATAACAAAGCTTCAGCTTCTTTTAATTTTTGTTGTTTCCAGTATTTTAATTGGTTGTTTGATTCATCTAATACTTGAATTTGTTTGTAAATAGCAACTAAATCAGCAACGCTATTTTCAGGCGATTGAGGATTATATTTTTTTATACAATCTTCAATTGATTTCTGAATTTTATCTTGTCCTTTAAACTTTGTCCAAGTTGTATTAATGCCTTCAAACAAATCTGTTGAAACACTATCACCTTTTAATAATTTAAAATATTCGATATTAGAACCACGTTGTTTAGCAGAGCCAAATCCTTGACTTTTATGGCAAGAACGACTCTCCGCTGCAATTTCGCCATAGCTTTTTCCCAATAAAGGATTAAACACACCTACATCTATTTTTAATTGATTAGGAGCAGTAGTATTTGTCGTTCCAAAATTAAATGTGTTCCAAAAAATACGTTTAGCTTGCCATATTTGAACAGATTTTAATTGTTCAGGAAAGCGTTTAGGGTCGGCCGCTGCATCAAATGCCTCAAGGGCTAACATCGCAGAGGCAGTGTGATGTCCGTGTCCGCCTTCACCAGTTGTAGGAAACCGACAAATAATTACATCTGGTTTAAATCTTCTAATCGTTAAAACAACATCAGCTAAAATGCTGTCTTTGTTCCAAATGGAGAATGTTTCCTCTGGATTTTTAGAGTAACCAAAGTCATTAGCTCTTGTAAAAAATTGCTCAGCACCATCTATTCTTCTAGCAGCTAATAATTCTTGCGTTCTTATTAAACCTAAGGGTTCACCTTGTTCTTTACCAATTAAATTTTGCCCACCATCACCACGTGTTAAAGATAAATAGCCAGTTCTTAATTTTTTTTCGTTAGCTAAATATCCTAGTAAACGAGTGTTTTCATCATCAGGATGTGCGGCCACATAAAGCACACTCCCAACAGTATTGAGCTTTTTTAATCCTTGAATAATGTCAGCGGAATTTTGAGCATAGTGATATATATATCCAAATAAAGGAAGAGCAAGAAGCAGGAGTTGTTTTTTCATTTTAAAGTTTTTAGTACAAGATTTTGAAGATAAGAATTAATGTGTCAATTAAAATAGTTATCAATTGTTAAATTGAATTGTGATTTTTTTGTGATAATCTCATTTAATTCTATTATAAATAGAAGTAAATTAGTTAAATTTGTTACAATAAGATTGTAAAATGAAGACGTTAGCTATAAAAAAAAAATTACATCATGTTATTGATATAATAGAAGATAAAGATTTTTTAAAAGCGATATATGTTTTGCTTAATGAGAAATCGAAAGAGTATGATTATGAGTTAAGCGATAGCGAAAAAAAAGAATTAGATCATTTGAGTAGCCTGCATAAATTAGGAAAGAGTAAATCGTATTCTATGGACGAAGTTCGAAAACATGCACACTCTAAATTGAAAAAATAAAATATTCTTTAGCGATGAAAGAATCAGCAAGAAAGGGTGCCGTTAGTGCCTTTTTATACTATGAAAATCAACAAACTAATTTAGGTGATAGATTTTTAGATAAAATGGAGTTATTGCTCAATAATATCTCTAAGCAACCAAAATTATATTCTGAAAAATACAAACAATTTCGTCAAACATTAATTAAGCCTTTTCCTTATTTAATTATTTTTGAAATTATTGAAGAGACTATTGTTGTGCATAAAGTTATTTATGTTAAAAGAAATCCTAATAAACTTTATAAATAATTTTTTTTGATCAAAGCATTTAATATAAACGAATATGTTGATGGTATTTTATCATCCAATATTTCTTATGTGAGTAAAGCGATAACTCTTGTTGAATCTACTAAGCATGAGCACCAAGAACAAGCTCAGCAAATTATTAATGCTGTTATTAAACATAGTGGTCATTCTTTTCGATTAGGTATTACCGGTGTACCAGGAGTAGGGAAGAGTACTTTTATTGAAAGTTTTGGTTTAGAAGTGATTAATCGTGGACATAAACTAGCGGTATTAGCAATAGATCCAAGCAGTCAGTTAAGTAAGGGAAGTATTTTAGGAGATAAGACAAGAATGGAGCAATTATCTATTCATCCTAAAGCCTTTATTCGCCCTTCGCCAAGTTCGGGTAGCTTAGGTGGCGTGGCTCGTAAAACTAAAGAAAGTATTATTATTTGTGAAGCCGCTGGTTATGATTATGTATTTATTGAAACCGTTGGAGTAGGGCAGAGTGAAACTGCCGTTCATCAATTAACGGATTTCTTTTTGTTATTGATGTTGGCAGGAGCTGGGGATGAATTGCAAGGGATAAAACGTGGTATTATGGAAATGGCGGATGGTATGGTCATTACTAAAGCTGATGGAAGTAATACAGATAAAGCTAAAATGGCTCGTGGCGAATATGCTCGTGCATTACACTTATTTCCACCAACCGAAAGCAATTGGATTCCAGAAGTACTAACTTGCTCAAGTACCGAAAATAAAGGAATTAAGGAAGTGTATGATATGATTGATAAATACAAACGTCATACAATAGCTAATCATTTTTTTGAAAGGAAACGCGCAAATCAAACCAAGCAATGGTTGCATCAAACCATTAATGATACTTTGATTGAACGCTTTTATGCAAATCCAATTATTAAAGAAGAGATTTTAAAAATTGAAAAACAGTTAGAACAAAATCAAATAAATCCATATCAAGCTGCCATGGATTTGTTTAAGAAATTATAAATTAAAAGATTGAATGAAACGTTTCCCCCTCTTGAGGGGGTGCCCGCAGGGCGGGGGAGGAAAGAAAATGATTGCAGAAAAAGATAACCATTTACTATACAACAAAAACCTACAACCATTTGCTAATGAAAATAGGAAGCAAATGACTAAAGCAGAGGCTTGTTTGTGGAAATACGCTTTAAGAGCAAAACAAATGGGATACACTTTTAATCGTCAACGCCCTGTTCTAAATTATATAGCTGATTTTATGTGTAAAGAATTAAAGTTGATTATTGAAGTTGATGGTTATTCTCATCTAATAGAAGATGTAATTGAAAATGATATTGTAAGACAACATAGATTAGAAAATGCTGGCTTTAAGGTAATCCGATTTAAAGACGAGGAAGTTTTAAAAGATATAAAAAGAGTAAGAGAAATTATTCAAATTACAATTGATGAATTAATAAAATAATAAATTCTCCCCCTGCCCCCTCCAGAGGGGGATAAGCTGTGTATGCAAAAAAAAAGAATCATAGTTTCTGTTATAAATGATTTGGTAACAGACCAAAGAGTAGCTCGCACTTGTTCTGTTTTATTTGAACTCAATTATAAAGTGTTATTAGTTGGTCGTGAACAAAAAGCTTCTAAGCCTTTAGAAAAAAGAGATTATGATTGCAAACGCATGAAATTGTTGTTTGAACAAGGCCCGCAATTTTACTTATTTTTCAATATCCGTTTATTTTTTGTTTTGCTATTTACCAAAGCAGATGCTTTGTTAGCTAATGACTTAGATACCTTATTGCCAAACTATTTGGTGTCAAAACTAAAAGGCATTCCTTTAATTTATGATAGTCACGAAATTTTTTGTGAAGTGCCAGAGCTGCAAAATAACCCAAGCAAAAAACGTATTTGGGAAAAATTAGAATCGTGGATTGTTCCTAAAATAAAATATTGTATTACTGTTAATCAAAGCATTGCTAATTATTTTACAGAAAAATATAAAGTCCCATTTATCTTTGTAAGAAATATCCCTAACTATACTAAGATTCATAGTTTAAAATCTCGTTCTGATTTGAATTTACCTATTGGTAAAAAAATAGTCATACTTCAAGGCGCTGGAATAAATGTACAACGTGGTGCCGAAGAATTAGTTGAGGCATTTCAATATTTAGATGATAACTATTTACTCTTAATTATAGGAAGTGGTGATGTAATTTATAAATTAAAAGATAATACTATCAAACTTCAGTTACAATCTAAAGTGAAATTTATTGATAAAATTCCTGCGTCAGAATTAAGACATTATACTTCTAACTCAAATCTAGGAGTTACGATTGATAAGGATACCAATATGAATTATCATTTTTCTTTACCAAATAAAGTGTTTGATTATATGCATGCTGGCATTCCAATTTTAGCAACTAAGTTACCTGAAATAGAAAACATAGTAAATACCTATCATATTGGAACATTTATAGAGAATCATGATCCAAAACATATAGCCACTCAAATCCAAGATTTTTTAAATAGTAAAGAATATTTAGAGTATAAAAGTAATACAGTAATCGCAGCTGTTGCTAATAATTGGAAATCAGAGAAACAAAAGTTAGTTAACTTATTTAGCACTATTAATTAAATGGTAAAGAAAAAAATTCATAGAGCTTATCGTAAATCTAAATATGTTGTTTACCGACAAACTATTTTAAATCCATCTGATCATTTTTGGACATTTGTTGGCGCTTTTATAGGCATAGCATCTTTAGGTTATTTACAAGGCACACAGTTTGGACAAACAGATAATATTTTATTAATTGGTTCTTTTGGTGCCACATCAGTTTTAATTTTTGGAGCAACTAATAGTCCATTAGCACAACCACGTAATTTAATTTTCGGACATTTAATTAGTGCTTTTATTGGTGTATTGATCTATAAATTAATACCTGATAATATATGGCTGTCATCAGCCTTAGCTGTTTCTTTGTCAATAGTAACGATGCAGATCACCAAAACGCTTCATCCTCCTGGAGGCGCTACTGCATTAATTGCTAATATAGGTTCAGAGAAAATAAAAGCTTTAGGTTTTTATTATGTACTTTCTCCAGTTTTATCAGGTGTGTTGATTTTATTTACTGTAGCCGTAATTGTTAATAATATCCCTAAGAATAGAAGTTATCCTTATAAGAAATAATTATTTTCTCTCACCAATTTGTTGTCTCCACATGGCGTAGTATAATCCTTTTTCGTTTAATAAATCTTGGTGCTTGCCTTGCTCAATTATTTCACCTTGTTCTAATACAAATATTTTATCCGCATGCATGATAGTAGATAAACGATGTGCAATTAAAACTGTTATTTGATCTTTCTTCGAAGAAATGTTTCTAATAGTTTGTGTAATTTCTTCTTCTGTAATTGAATCTAAGGCCGATGTTGCTTCGTCAAAAATTAATAAACGAGGATTACGTAATAAAGCCCTTGCAATGGATAAACGTTGTTTTTCTCCCCCAGATACTTTAATGCCTCCTTCACCTATAGTTGTATCAACACCATTTTCAGCTCGTTTTAATAAATTTTGACAAGCTGCTTTTTGTAATACATCATTTATTTCTTCATCTGTAGCATTTGGCTTCACAAATAATAAATTGTCTTTAATAGTACCACTAAATAATTGTGCATCTTGAGTCACAAATCCTAATTGTTGTCTTAATTCGGTTAAGTCAATTTCTTTAGCATTTTTCTCGTTATAAAAAATATCACCTTCGTTTGGATTATATAAGCCAACTAACATTTTTACTAATGTTGTTTTTCCACTTCCTGACGGGCCAACAAAGGCAATGGTTTCACCAGCATGAGCCTCAAACGAAATGTCTTTTACTGCATAGTAATTCGCTGTTTGATGTTTGAATGTAATGTTTGAAAAACGTAAGTTGTTTATGGCGCCAATTGTTTTAGGATTCTCTGGTTTTGCTTCGCTTTTAGAATTCATAAGCTTAGCGTAATTTTCCATCGATGCTTTTGTTTCGTTATAAGTAATAATAACGTTACCTAACTCTTGCATTGGATTAAAAATAAAGAAAGAGAAAAACATTAAGGTAATTAAATCACCAGGTAAAATTTTTTTTTGAAACACATAATAATATAACACAAATACCAAACAGGTTCTTATAAAATGAACAGTTGAGCCCTGAATAAAACTTAAACTTCTTATAAATCGTACTTTTTTAAGTTCTAAGCCTAAAATTTTAATCGTGGTAATGTTTAATCGTTCAACTTCTTGATTAGTTAAACCTAAACTTTTTACTAATTCTATATTTCTTAAAGATTCGGTAGTGGCACCAGCCAAAGCGGTTGTTTCACCTAATATTTCTTTGGATATTTTTTTTATTTTTTTTCCTAAAAAAGAACTGATAAGGCCAATTACTGGGACTGTAGCCAAAAACAGAAGGGATAATTTCCAATCAAATTGTGTGACGTAAAACATTACAAAGCCAATCCCAACAATAGATTGAAAAACTAAAGAAATTGCGATGGTAATAAACTTTTCGCTATCCACTTTTACTTTTTGTAATTTCCCTAAGGTTTCTCCACTTCTTTGATCTTCAAAATCTTGGTAAGGTAATTGAAGTGCTTTTTGGATACCGTCTGTATACATTTGAGATCCAACTCGTTGAATGATAATATTGGTGAAGTAATCTTGAAAATTTTTAGCAATTCGAGACACCATAGCAGCTCCAATAGATAATAATAACCATGGAATAATAGCTTTTGAAAAATCTGAGAATGTATTAAATGTGTTAATTTTAATAGCTACATTATTTATGGCTTTACCGGTAATAATGGAATCGCTTAAAGAGAAACAAATATTAATAGTGGCTAATATGAGTGCTAAAAATAAGTAAAGCTTATATTGTTTGATGTTTGTATATAGAATTTTCATGGCATGAATTAAAATAGCTCGCAAAATTACAACTAAACTTTTCATTATCTGAATTAATAATGGATGGTGAATAACTATTTAAGATTGATTAACCTATTATAAAAACAAGCACTTAATTTAGCTTCATGAAATAGCCATGTTTCTGTGAGTGTAAAAAAACATTAAAATAACATGGCTATACCATACGCCCATTAAAAATAATATTAATTACGTATGAATTTTGGTATTTGTTCTCTTAGTGTTATTCCTTGCAGGAAAGAACCCGCTAGTACTAGCGAAATGGTTACTCAATTATTATTTGGAGAAACATACACCATTATTAAAGAAGGAGAAGATTGGCTTCAAATTACAACAAACTACGATAATTATCCATGTTGGATAAGCGCAAAGCAGCATACACGTATTACAGATTCAGATATTAAAACTTTAAATTTAAATACATTAAGTTCAGAATTAGTACAAGTTATCAGTAATACTAATTCTTTATTTCCTTTAACCGTTGGTGCAAGTTTACCAAACTTCAAAAATGGTAAGTGTAAAATTGGAGATTCAGAATATACCTTTGAAGGCCAGATAGCGGATACTAATATAAAAAAGACCGTAAAGGATTTAAAAGATACAGCTTATCTATTTTTAAATGCTCCTTATTTATGGGGAGGAAGAAGTCCTTTTGGAATTGACTGTTCGGGATTTACTCAATTAGTATTCAAATTAAATGGATATCAATTACCTCGAGATGCTTGTCAACAAGTAGAGCTAGGAACACCATTAAGTTTTGTGGAAGAAGCAGAAGCAGGCGATTTGGCCTTTTTTGATAATGAGGAAGGTAATATTGTGCATGTGGGAATGGTTCTTGAAAATCAGCAAATCATTCATGCAAGTGGTTGTGTTCGTATTGATAAGTTTGATCATTACGGCATTTTTCACTCCAATAATAAAAAATACTCTCACATGTTACGGGTGATTAAAAAGATTATTTAGGTTCATAGAATTTTATTAAATTTGAACTTTGAAATTAAAATAGGATAATAACATACACAGTCCCGATAGCTTTCGGGACATATATTCGACTCGATTCGTAATCTGGAAAATATCAGATTTTAAATATTAAAAACAAAACACTATGAAAGATATATTCGCAAAAATCGAAAAAAATATGGGACCTATCGGAGAGCATTCAAAAGCTTCTCATGGATATTTTACATTCCCAAAATTAGAAGGAGAAGTTTCTCCTCACATGGGTTTCAGAGGAAAACAATTATTAAACTGGAGTTTAAATAACTACTTAGGATTAGCTAATCATCCAGAAGTTAGACAAGCAGATATTGAAGGCGCTACAAAATTTGGTTTAGCTTTGCCTATGGGAGCTCGTATGATGAGTGGAAACTCTGATTTACATGAGCAATTAGAACAAGGTTTATCTAAATTATCAAAAAAAGAAGATACAATTCTTTGTAATTTCGGATACCAAGCAATGGTGTCTGCTATTGATGCATTAGTGGATAGACATGATGTGATTGTTTATGATGCAGAGTCTCACGCGTGTATTTTAGATGGCGTGCGTTTGCACATGGGTAAGCGTTTTGTTTTTAAACATAATGACATTGAGGATTGTGAAAAACAATTAGTTCGTGCGCAGCGTTTAGCAGAGCAAACTGGTGGTGGTATTTTAGTAATTACCGAAGGTGTGTTTGGTATGCGTGGCGACCAAGGAAAATTAAAAGAAATTGTTGAGTTAAAGAAAAAATTCACCTTCCGTTTATTTGTTGATGATGCTCATGGCGTTGGAACATTAGGGCCAAATGGTGGAGGAACCGGTGAACAACAAGGTTGCCAAGATGGTATTGATATTTATTTTGGAACATTTGCAAAGTCATTCGCTTTAATTGGAGGATATATTAGTTCAACAAAACAAGTTGTAACTTATTTAAGATACAATATGCGTTCTCAAATTTTTGCTAAATCATTACCAATGCCTTTGGTTTATGGTTTATTGAAACGTTTAGAGTTGATAAATAAACACCCAGAGTATCGTACAAAATTATGGGAAATTTCTGCTGCTTTACAAAAAGGTTTAGTAGACGCAGGTTTTGATATTGGCGTAACTAATACTCCTGTAACACCAGTATATATGCGTGGTTCAATTCCAGAAGCAACAAACATGGTAATCGATTTACGTGAAAATTTTGGTATTTTCTGTTCAATGGTAGTTTATCCGGTTATCCCTAAAGGAATGATTATTTTACGTTTAATTCCTACTGCTATGCATACATTGGAAGATGTAAAATATACTATTGAAAGCTTCTCTAAAATTAAAGATAAATTATATGGTGGTCAGTATGCTGCTGACGAAATCAGAGAAGGTTTCTCACAAGCATTATAATTAAATCCTGTGGCTGAGGCTCTCAAAGCCATAGGTTTATGACACCATACATTAACATACATACACACCATTTATCGAAAGATAATAGTGTGTTTTTGTATAATAACCGTTTTGGTTTTGATAAAGAATATCATGTTAATTCTTCTTACTCTATAGGAATTCATCCATGGGATGCAGATTTACATGTTTCGATTCCTGAATTGGAAAAAATAATTCAAAAACAAAACTGTTTAGCTATTGGCGAATGTGGTTTGGATACATTGAAAGGTCCAGATTTAGAAATTCAAAAAAAAGTATTTATCACTCAATTAGAATTAGCAGTAAAATGTCAAAAGCCTGTTATTATTCATTGTGTGAAAGCATTTGATGAATTAATCGAGATTTGCTCGTTTTATCACTCAAAAACTCCACTAATAATACATGGATTTAATAAGTCATTACAATTTGCAAAACAGTTGATAGATAAAGGATTCTACATTTCATTAAATCATTCTATTTTCAAAAAAGATGACCTTGATTTTAGTATTATTTCAATCGAGAAACTATTTTTAGAAACAGATAATAACGAATCAATTTTAATTAAAGAAGTGTATCAAAAAGCAGCAGCTTGTTTTCAAATCAAAGAACATGAATTAAAAGAAAAAATTTATACTAATTTCACAGCCTTATTTAAAAACTATGGAAGATAGACATTGGATGCAAAGGACTCGCCTTTTAGTAGGTGATTCAGGAATTGATAATTTACAAAAAGCTCATGTGTTAATTGTGGGGTTAGGTGGAGTAGGGTCGTATGCTGCTGAAGCATTATGCCGAGCAGGAATAGGAGAATTGACTATTGTTGATGGAGATGTAGTTGACCCAACTAACAGAAATCGACAATTACAAGCCTTATCAACCACTCATGGTATGAGTAAAGCAAAGTTGATGGAGGAAAGAATGTTACAGATTAATCCTTCTGTTAAACTCAATGTCATTTCAGAATTTCAAGATCCTGAAAAGATGATAGTATTACTCCAAAAACCCTTTGATTATGTAATTGATGCCATTGATAGCATTACTCCAAAAGTACATTTAATAAAAACAGCGATAGAAATAGGACATAAATTAGTGTCATCCATGGGAGCTGGAGGCAAGATGGATCCTACTCAATTAAAGGTTTTGGATATATCAAAAACATGCCATTGCCCAATGGCATATTACCTTCGAAAGCGTTTAAAGGAAGTAGGAATTAAAAAAGGATTTAAAGCTGTTTTTTCAACTGAATTACCAGATAAAAAATCTATTATGAGAACAGATGGAACTAATTTTAAAAAATCTGCTTATGGCACTATTTCTTATATTCCTGCAGTTTTTGGGATGACTTGCGCATCAGTTGTTATAAGAGATTTAACGGATTGGAAAGAGATAAAATAATACCAAAATATTGAGGTTCAAATCTCTCACTTTTTTGAGGATTAGATACAATACCAAAATATTGAGGTTCAAATCTCTCACTTTTTTGAGGATTAGATACTATGTGAATTTTTAACAATATTTTGTATTCTTTAAATTAATCGTTAAGTTTGTATTTATTACATAAATCCCCATTTATTTAATTTATAAATCATATAAACATGAAAAAATTATTGCTTAGTACTATTACTTGTTTATCATTAGCTGTATCTAGTTATGGTCAAGAAATTAAGCCATGTGGTACTTACGAAGCTCGTGAAATTTATTTAAAAACCATTCCAGGTTATGCTTCAAAATTAAATTCAGCAGAAGCTGCAGCAAGAGTTGAATACCAAACTTATTTGCAAAATTTAAAAACAGCAAAAACAAGTTCAGTTCAACCTATATATACTGTTCCAGTGGTGTTTCATGTGTTGCATAATGGCGAAGCTATAGGTTCTGGTACAAATGTGAGTGATGCATTATTAATTGCAGCATTAGATCAGGTTAATAAAGATTTTGCTAAACAAGGTTCAGATACTTCTTCTATTGATCCTCTCTTTAAACCATTGTATAAAAATGCTAATATGAAATTTGTTTTAGCAAAAAAAGATCCTAAAGGGAATTGCACTAGTGGTATTGTTCGTCATAATGATAAAAATTCTAATTGGTCTAACACAGATGTATTATCATTCAAATATAGTACAATGGCTGCAGGAAATTGGAATCCAACTAAGTACTTAAATATTTATATTGTTGGTGATATTATAGGCCCTGCGTCAGGTACTATTGTTGGTTATACTTTTTTACCAGGTACAGCGCCAGTATCAGCAGCTGATGCTATTGTTTATCGTTACGACTATTTATCAGGATTAGGCGCTCGATCTTTAAGTCATGAAATTGGACATTGGTTTGGTTTAAGCCATACTTTTGGAAGTTCAAACACACCAGGATTTGAGTGTGGGAATGATGATATTGAAGATACTCCTGCAACAATTGGTTTTCAAACTAAATGCCCTAAACCAGCAACTTACACTGTAACCCCTACAGTAACAGTTCCGTTAGATAGTTCAGATATTACTAATGTGTCTTTTGGTAAAATGTCAAATAAAACACCTCTTAACTCTCTTAAAGGTAAAATGGGTAGAAATTTATTAACATTGCTTTCTACAACAGTTAGTTCTTCCACTGATACAATTATAAGAAATGCATCAGGAACTCCAGGTGGTTATTCTGATTTTACTAATATTTATGGTAATGATTTTAATGGGGGGCAAAAACTTAGCATAAGTATTACTAGTTTAGCAAAATCTACAGATAATAATTATGTTGCAGTTTATATGGATTATAATAGCGATGGCGATTTTATAGATGCTGGTGAGGCGGTTTATGTGCCTACTGTTACTGTTGTTAATTATAGTATTGTGCCATTAAATCCTATGGGATCTTATACGTTTAATCAATCAAATACGCCAACTAAAATTAATAAAACTTATACAGTTCAAACAGGTTCAATAGTTACCACATATACAACTACGCCTGATTCATTTGCTACAGCACCAGCAGAGTATGTAATACCAGCTGGCACTTATGGTTTAATTCGTATGAGAGTTATAACAAGCAATACACCTATAACAGACCCTAATATGTCTATTACTAGCGGAGAAATTGAAGAGTATAATATGAATATTGGTACAACTCCCACTGCTGCAGATGTTAAGCCAAACTTAACAATGGCTTCGTGTGATACAATAAGACCAAATATTGAAAACATCATGGATTATTCTTCTTGTCCAAAAATGTTTACAATTAAACAAATTGAAAAAATGAGATTAGCATGTGCGTCTTCTATTGCATCAAGAGATTCATTAGTAGGTATAGCAAACTTAATTTTTACTGGTATTTTAGATGCAAATGGAATTCCAACTGGATCTACGTCATGTGCTCCAATAGCAGATTTTTCGTCTAACAAAACCCAAAACTGTTCTGGTCAAGCGGTATTATTTTCAAATATATCTTACAATTCAATACCAACATCATTATTATGGACATTTGAAGGTGGTACCCCATCTACATCTACTTTATCAGCGCCTTCTGTAACTTACTCAACGATTGGCACATATTCTGTTTCATTAACAGCATCAAATGCAAATGGATCTTCTACTAAAACTGTTAATTCTTATGTTAAAGTAAATTGGAATGGGGCTAAAAAATTACCATTTTCAGAAGGTTTTGAAAGTGGTCAATGGTGGCCTGATGGATTTGTTATGACAAATGAAGATTTAGGAACTCCTTCGTGGGAGATATCGAATTATGGTGCATCTGGGTCTTCAAAATCGGTTGTTTTAGCTAGCGCAAATTACCTGAATAATTTCTCTAATTTCGCTAGAAATGTTGATATTATGGAAACTCCAACTTTTGATTTTACAAATACAACTGGTATTACTTTCTCTTTTGCTTATTCTTTTGCTAGAAAATCAACTGTTGTTGCTACAGATGAAACTTTTAAGTTACAATATAGCTTAGATTGTGGTGGTACTTGGATAAATATATCGGGTACACCATCGGCTTCATTAATGGCCAATAGTGGAGGGGTTGTAAATGCACCTTATATTCCATGGAGTTCAACTACACCTAACCCAAAATGGATTACTAAATCATATAGTCCAGCTACTTTAACTTCATTAAATAATAAGAGAGATGTGAGGTTCCGTTTTTGGTTTGAAAATGATATAACTAGCGGACAATCTCAAAACTTATATATTGATAACATTAATATTAGTGGTACTGTTGGTATTAATGAATTTGAAAACACGTTAGGCCTTTCTATTTACCCTAATCCAACTAGTTCATCTTCAGTAGTGGAATTCACTTCTCCAAATGATACAAAAGTTAATATTTTAGTTTATGATGTGACTGGCCGTGTTGTTGAGGAAAACGCTTCAAATACATCTGCTGGTGTAACTTCTAAATACACTGTAAATGCTTCAAATAAATTAAATTCAGGTATTTATTTTATCACATTAATTATCGATAATAATAAAATCACCAAGAAATTAATTATCGAATAATATTATTTTAATCAAAAAAACGCCTTTCTTAATGGAAAGGCGTTTTTTTTTGATTAAAATCTAATCTCTAAATCAATAATTCTTTTTTCGTCCATAGAGGTCCCCTTAATATTACCCTACCAAGACCCTAATTATTCGACAAGACTGACTTAAATTATAAGAAATATTAGGTAAAGCTTTTGCCTGACTAGTCCGATAAGACATTATGATGAAAAGCATATTATCCCTCATCATTCTATTGTCTCTCTGGGGTTGTTCCGGTGGTCAGGGAACAAACACCACGCTATCAGTATCACGATCATTCGTTGTCGGAGGACAGCCTGGTGGTCTCATGGTGTATATCACTAACAAAACCAAAAACACGACCTCCGCCTTTGCTCTTCAATCGACAACTAAGACAATCACACTCGAACACGGCGAATACATTTTCAAGGCCGTGGGTTGGGATGGTGTTGAGGTCATGCAGGGAAATCTTCTTTGCGGAGAAGCCACTGCTAATTTGAAAGATCCTAAGGCCACAGTTGAAATCAATATCCTGAAAAATAATTGTGAAAATGAGAAGTTCATCCCGGCCGCCTATAAAGTAACTGGTGCCGTGGCCGCCCTCCAACTCATCTCTTGCTCCGATTTAAGTTTAGTAAGTGGATATGGATCTTATTGTGATGGTTCACAGCGAGGAACCGTTGGTTCATACCGCGTTCGACTAGCATCGTTTGAAAGCGATTCTTCGGTGAATCCCGCCATTGGTCTGACCAGTCCATGTATCGTGGCCCAAGCAGCTCCAAGCGGAACAACTTCAACTGGAATTAAACTGCCATACGGAAGTTCTACCGGAAGTTTTGCCACTACGATCGAAACATTTGCAGATGCAAGTTGTAGCAGTGGTAAAGAACAGATTTTCTATCCATTTGGTCTTGCCTATGCGGCCAGCACTGGTTCATCTTCAGAAGTCTATACCAATGGGTATTTCGTGAGCTTTTATACACAAAGAGCTCCGCCACTTCTGGGCGTAACTCCCATCACAATTTCATCAAGTAACCCTAATCCGGTATATGCAAAAGTCGGCGATACCATTACGTTAAACTTCACAGCAAGTAGAGCGGCTAGCTTTACGGTGAAAATTAACAACAATCCTGTGACTGTTTCCAACCCGTCTGGTTTAGATTATACAGCGGAGT
>JBEIPP010000159.1:0-7319 GCA_040376995.1 Flavobacteriales bacterium | reverse complement strand
CCCAGATTACGCATTAGAAAATCTATTACGAGCTGAAAGCTCTTCAAAACAGAACGCTTTGCCACTTTTTCTCCTTCATCATAGTGGTTACTATGCTTCAGTCAAAAAAGTGTCTGTTTTATTAAGCTTTCAACTCTCATTACGATTCCTAATGCATAATCTGGGTTAAATAATGACATTGCGCTCGATGTAACAAAAATGCGAAGAGGCTGTCCTTTTGAGACAGCCTCTTTTAAATTTATTGTTTGCCTTATAACAAATTCATCTGTGTAAATCTGTTATCTAGACAGCTATTTGTATAGAGTTATCTGTGTTCTATTTTATTAAATCACTATTTCATCTAACTCTTTATTTAAGAAGTGATACTCCATAAATGCATAGCTGTCTGATTTAGTAATTTTTACCCATTGCTTGTATTCAAAATACCACTTCCATTGAATACTTCTTAAAAACCCTTTTTGTTTTAAGTATCCTTCAATGTATGGATGTACGCAAAGCGTTATATCTTTTGCGTTTTGTTCTTTAACAATAAATCGTAATGCATTTTCAATTTGCTCAACAAATAAAATACTTGGTTGCACTTTACCCGAACCGTTACAGCTAGGGCAGCTTTCCAATACCTCAACGTTTACTTCAGGGCGCAAGCGCTGGCGTGTAATTTGAATTAAACCAAATTTACTTGGAGGTAAAATATTGTGTCGTGCTCTATCCGACTTCATTTCTTCCTTCAACTTATCAAACAATAGTTTTCTGTTTTCAGGATTATGTAAGTCAATAAAGTCAATCACAATAATACCACCCATATCACGTAAACGCAATTGACGGGCCACCTCAACAGCAGCTTCTAAGTTTACCTCAAGGGCGTTTTCTTCTTGCGATTTATCGCTCTTAGCACGGTTTCCGCTATTTACATCAAATACATGCAACGCTTCGGTATGTTCAACCACTAAATAAGCACCGCTTTTCATAAAAACGGTTTTACCAAATAATGATTTTATTTGACGATCAATACCGAAACTATCAAAAATCGGAACCTTACCCGTATAGTGTTTTAAAATATCAACTTTATCAGGAGAAATGGTTTTGATATACGATTTTAAATCGTCAAATACTCTTTCACTATTAACATGAATAGCATTAAAAGAGGCGTTTAAAAAGTCTCTTAAAATCGCATTAGTTCTATCTACTTCTCCCAACAATCTAAATGGCGGCTCAGCGGTTTGCAATGCTTTAAAACATTCGTGCCATTTATTTACCAAGTCTGCCACATCACCTTCAATATCCGAAACCGATTTTCCTTCGGCAACTGTACGTACAATTACTCCAAAGTTTTTTGGTTTAATGCTGTGAATTAATGCTTTTAATCTTGTTTTTTCTTCGCTACTTCTAATTTTTGAAGAAACAGATACTTTATCAGAAAAAGGAATCAATACAATGTATCGTCCTGCTATCGAAATTTCGGTCGTAATTCTTGGTCCTTTTGATGAGATTGGTTCTTTAGCAACTTGAACTAAAACATATTGTCCTGGTTTAACTGCTTCATTAATTTTCCCATCCTTATTAATGTCTCCTTCGTTTTTAAAGTACATTAAGTTACTTACATTCTGTTTACCAGAACGCACAGCGTCAACGTATTTAAACAACGAATTAGCCTGAGGGCCTAAGTCTAAATAATGCAAAAATGCATCTTTCTCGTATCCCACGTCCACAAAGGCTGCGTTAAGTCCGGTCATTACCTTTTTAACTTTACCTAGGTAGATATCGCCTACCGAAAATTTTATGTTATTTTTTTCTTTATGCAGTTCTATCAAACGTTTATCGTTTAATAGTCCTATAACAACTTCGTTAGGCGTAGAATTTATTACTAGTTCTACGTTCACTTTAAAAAATTTTAATTTATATATAATTACGTTTTTGATTGCACAATAAACTGATTAAAGTTTTAGCAAACAATAACATACACAAATAACACAAACGGTAAGACAACTTGCCCTTCCGTTTGTGTGTAATCTTTTCTTAGAAAAAATCTAATTAGCTAGGCTAATTATTTTTTCTTATGACGGTTTTTTCTTAAACGTTTTTTACGTTTGTGTGTCGCCATTTTATGTCTTTTTCTTTTCTTTCCGCTTGGCATAATCCTTAGGTTTTAAAAAATTTATATTAGTTTAATTATTTATTTTTTTAATTGTTCGATGTATTTAAGTACTTCTTTTTTTGCCATGGCATCATCGGTTACACTGGCATATTTTTCTAACATTTCAATTGTTTTGTTTGTTTGACCTTGTTGTTCATAAGCATCTGCTAAATGCAAATACGCTTCAATGTATAAAGGATCAATTTCTAACACTTTATTAAAACGTTTAATTGCTTTATCCCATTGCTGCGACTTAACAGAGAAAAATGCAAAAGTCAACTGTAATTTCACATTATTACTATCTGTTTTTTCAACTTCACGTAACAAGCCAATTCCTTTCATTGGGTCTTTTGCATCTTCAACAAAACAGGCTGCTAATTGTATTTTTGCATCTACATTTTTTGCATCTTTTTCAATTGCTTTTTCATAACAACGAATAGCGCTTTGATATAAAGCTGGTATTTCATTATTATCTTTTATAAAACGAACTGAATAGTAATAACGATCGCCCGCTTTAACATAAGCTAAAGAAGTTTGTTTTCTTTCAGCAATTTGTTCTACAAAATAAGAAGCAAAATCTGGTCTTTTTTGTTTATCCCAAAATTCAACAACAGAAACATAAGCTGTATCAACTTTTGAACTTTTAGCACTTGCTAATAAAGCATCATAGGTTGATTTTTCTTCTGGCTTAAGTGATTTAGTAGCCATAGTAATAAATGTCTCTATACTCGCTACTGTTTCAGCAAGTTTAAATTCACTACCCTTGGCTTTTAGATCGCCTGTGTGTGTTTTTGGTGCAAGAAATAAAAGAACGAATAAAACAACAGCCGTTATTAGTAACCCAATCTGTGTCTTACGAGTTAGTGTCATTATTCAACTTGTTTATTATCTAATGGCTCAGCCACTTTTACATTACGTTTTACTCTCTCGCTAAAAGTTTTAGCTGGTTTGAATGCTGGAATAAAATGTGCTGGAATAACAACTGTTGTGTTTTTTGAAATGTTACGGCCAACTTTTTCAGCACGTTTTTTCACTACAAACGTTCCAAATCCACGTAAATACACGTTTTTTCCTTCAGTCATCGACGTACGAATAGATTTCATGAAAGCCTCCACGGTTGTTTGCACAACTATCTTTTCGATGCCTGTTTTTTCTGAAATTTCGTTTACTATATCTGCTTTAGTCATTTACAAAATATTTATAATCAGCGATTTAAAAATTAAAAATCGGGCTGCAAAGATATGCTTTTTATTGTAAATCAAAAATTTAGAACGTTTTTTTTGAAAAAAATTGCTTTTTATCAATTATTTAATTGGTTACGATATGTTAAATACAACGTGTGTTTTAATTCTATTACTTTAAATCCTAGATATATAGCCTGTTTTTCTCTAATTTCAGTATATTAGCAGTCTGTATTATTTTATGAAAGATTTTTTTGGATATATAACGTCAAAAGTGTTTTTAAAACATTTTATCCTATCTATAGTGAGTTTAGCTATTATTTTATGGGTATTATTTACACTTCTTGGCGTTTACACTCATCATGGAGAAACTGCTGAGGTCCCTAATTTTAAAGGAAAAGCTATATCTGAGTTGGATAATTTTGTGATAGATAAAAAAGTAGGTTATATAATTATTGACAGTATATATAGTCCTGAAGAAAAACCTGGAATAGTTATAAAACAAGACCCAGAACCAAAATCATTAGTAAAACACAATAGAATTATCTATTTATACGTTACTAGCACACAAGCCCCACAAATGGCAATGCCTAAATTAGTTGATAGAAGTACAAGACAGGCAGTATTTATGATTGAAAGTTATGGGCTAAAAGTTGGTAAAATAACTGAAGTTACTGGTGATTGTAAAGGTTGTGTTTTAAAACAATCCTTTAATGGAAAAGAAATAATGCCAGGCGATGCAATTAAAAAAGGAAGTAAGATTGATTTAATAGTAGGAAAAAAAGAAAATGAGTATATATCATCTACTGACTCAACAGCTTCAGTAAATGACCCTGAATAGAACTAATAGAATTAAGAATGCATTTTAATCTACTCATAAAAAGAAGTCTCATTATATTACTAACTGTATTAAGCTTTACCTTGCATTCGCAAGAGCAATTAAAACCCTTAAACAGCAATATAAATTTACCAACTATCCCTAACAATAAACTATTAAGTAAAAAAACAAAAAGCGTAACGCCTATTGACCTTCCGTTTTTTGATGACTTTTCGTATGCTTATAACACGCCTTATCCATCCACAAATAATTGGTTAGATTCAAACGTCTATATTAATACTGGGTTTGCAATTGCTCCTATTACATTAGGTGTAGCTACTTTTGATGGCTTAAATAAGAAAGGTTACCCCTATTCTATCAATGTGCCAGTAAGTTATTCAGGTGTGGCCGATACATTAACTTCAAGGCCAATAAATTTAAAAGCAACAAGCACACATACTTATGTGGCCGCAGACAGCATTTTTTTAAGTTTCTATTATCAAGCCGAAGGAAATGGCGATTCGCCAGAACCAAACGATTCTTTATCTGTTGACTTTTGGAAACCAAACCAACACAAATGGGAAAAAGTATGGGGTGTAAAAGGCTACAATCCTAGTGCTACTGATACAAATTTTTATAGAGAAAGAATTGCAATTACAGATACTTCTTACTTAGATAGTTTGTTTAAATTTCGTTTTAGAAATAACGCAACTATAAGTGGAAGTTTAGATCATTGGAATGTTGACTATGTTCAAATAAAACAAAACTCTTTATATGCCGATACTGTTTTAGATGATATAGCCTTTGCTTATAAGCCAAGTTCTTTTTTAAAAAATTATTCGGTGATGCCATACCGACAATATAATCGCTCCTTAGAAATGGCACCTAAATTCAGAAACTTTATCAGAAGTAATTTCAAAGTACCTGTGGCTTGTAGTTATGACTATTTTATAAAAGACGAAAATGGTCTTTCGGTTCCAACTGATGCTATTGGTACTTTTGCATCTGGAATCTCACCGTTTTTAAATAATGGTTACTATACTGGCATTGCAGCAAACCCAAGTTTCACATTACAGCCATTTCCTCTTACCTTTAGCGATTCAACTTATTTTACTATAAAACATGCATTATCAGGCTCTATAGCTGGCGACAGTAAAAATTTTAATGATACATTGGTTCATGTTCAAAAATTTGGCACCTACTACGCTTATGATGATGGCACAGCCGAACAAGCATACTATTTAAATGCTTTTGGTGCAAAAACAGCTATGCGTTTTACTTTAAATGTTTTTGATACTTTAAAATCTGTTCGCATCTATTTTGACCCTATTACTGATGGAACTGCCATTCAAGCTTCTACGTTTAGATTAATGGTTTGGGCAGCAGGAAGTAATGGTCCAGGAAATATTATCCTTAAAGATAGTTTAGTAAATCCAAAATATTTATCTGGTAGCTATAATTTAATGCCTACCTATAATTTAACAACATGTTTGCCTCTTGGTGTAGGCACCTATTATATTGGGCTTCAGCAAACCACAAACAAATCTTTAAACATAGGTTTTGACAGAAACACAAATCATAAAGATGCCTTGTACTACGATATAGGTAACGGATGGGTTCAATCGGCTATACCAGGGTCTTTAATGATAAACCCAGTTATGGGGTGTACTTATCCTGACCCTGTAGGTGTTAATGAAAATGAAAAGACGGATTTAATAAAAATATTTCCAAATCCAGCTCAAAACTCATTATCTATAAGCTATCCTGGTAATCAGTTAGAAAATGTTAGAGTTGAGATTGTATCTGCATTAGGTCAAGTGGTGTTCACGACATCAATGATTAGTAACGAGCCAATAGATATTAGCAATATTGCTAATGGACTATATTTTATTCATTTAAAGGGCAATAACTTAAACCTGCCATCTGGACAGGCAGGCATTAGTCCTAAAAAGTTAATTATTTCAAGATAATGGTAGACGATATAGAAGAAGTTGAATCTGGTGAAGAAGACAAAGAACTTTACGAACATCATAACATAAAAGTTGAAAAAGGCCAAGTGATGATGCGAATTGATAAGTTTTTAATGATTCGCGTTCAAAATGCCACACGTACCAAATTGCAACAAGCCTGCGATGCTGAATGTATTTTAGTTAATGGAAAACCGGTTAAATCAAGTTATAAAATAAAGCCATTAGATGAAATTTCTATTCTAATGACCACTCCTCCGCGTGATGTAGAAGTTTTAGCAGAAGACATTCCTATTAATGTGGTTTATGAAGATGATTATGTGTGTGTTGTAAATAAAGAACCTGGCATGGTTGTTCATCCCGCTTATGGCCATTACACTGGTACTTTAGTAAATGCATTAGCCTATCGTTTTAAAAATTTACCAACCTCTACTCAAAAAATATCTGATAATTTAACCATTGAACGACCAGGTTTGGTTCATCGTATTGATAAAAATACATCAGGTATTATTATCATTGCTAAAACCGAATTAGCCATGACGCGTTTAGCAAAAGATTTTTTTGATAGAAACTTAGATAGAAAATATGTGGCTATTGTTTGGGGAGATGTGAAAGAAGATGCAGGAACCATTACATGCAACGTAGCACGTGATTTAAAAAACAGAAAAGTAATGGCTTGCTTTCCTGATAGCGATCACGGTAAACATGCCATCACACATTACAAAGTATTAGAACGTTTTGGATACGTAACCGTTGTGGAATGTAAATTAGAAACAGGGCGTACGCACCAAATACGTATTCACATGAGGCATTTAGGTCATCCATTATTTAATGATAATGAATATGGTGGCGATCGAATTTTAAAAGGTTTATCAAGTAATAAATACAAACAGTTTATCGAAAATTGCTTCGAAATTTTACCTCGTCATGCCTTACATGCTAAAACATTAGGCATAACACATCCTATCACAAAAGAGCCGATATTTTTTGATAGTGAAATTCCTGATGACATGCAACAGGTGATTGAAAAATGGAGAAAGTATTCTTATAAATTTGAAGAGGAATAAACTTGATTGTTACTTTTCGTAAATCCATTATTATAACGTTATGAAAGAAATTAACGTTTAACCCAGATTACGCATTAGAAAATCTATTACGAGCTGAAACCTCTTCAAAACAGAACGCTTTGCCACTTTTTCTCCTTCATCATAGTGGTTACT
>JBEIPP010000115.1:0-10224 GCA_040376995.1 Flavobacteriales bacterium | reverse complement strand
TTGTTTTAATGCTAACTGACTCATTTGATACCAGAAACTATAGTTACCAGTATATGTTTTTAATTTATTGTAATCGATATCACAAGTGTGCGTACACACCGCATCTAAAAAGTGACGATCGTGACTAATCACCACAACCGTATTTTCAAAATCTGCTAAATAATTTTCTAACCAAGAAATTGTTTCTACGTCCAAATCATTTGTAGGCTCATCTAATAATAAAATATCAGGGTTACCAAAAATAGCTTGCGTTAATAAAATCTTTACTTTGTCTTTACCAGTTAAATCCTTCATTATTTTGTAATGAGACTCAACTGGAATACCAACATTAGTTAATAAAGTAGCGGCATCGCTTTCAGCATTCCAACCATTCATTTCGCCAAACTCAGCTTCTAATTCGGCAGCTTTGTTTCCATCCTCTTCACTAAAATCAGGCTTTGCATAAATAGCATCCTTTTCTTTCATGATGTTATAAAGGCGCTTGTTACCCATCATAACTGTGTCTAACACTGTAAACTCATCAAACTCAAAGTGATTTTGTTTTAAAACACTTAAACGCATACCTGGCAAAATACTTACCTGACCTTTATTTGGTTCAATTTCACCAGATAAAATTTTCATGAAAGTAGATTTACCCGCACCATTAGCGCCAATTAAACCATAACAGTTACCTGGAGTAAATTTTACATTTACCTCATCAAATAAAATACGCTTGCCATATTGCAAACTCACATTAGAAACAGTAATCATCTCTTAAAAAATTAGGCGGCAAAGATAAGCAAAATAAGGATTGGACAAAAGATTAAAGAAACAAGATTAAGACAATTGTAACTAAAATACAATCTTTTAATATTCTGAGAATAAAATTACTTAACTGTTGTTAAAATAACTGAATCTTTCATCTTTAATCTTTCATCTTTAATCTAAAAAGAGGTAATTTCGTACATCTAAAATTTAACACAATGCCTAAAGGAATTTATAAAGTACCAACAGCGGTTAACGAACCTATAAAAAGCTATGCAGCAGGAAGTGCTGAACGTAAAGAATTACAAGCCATGCTTAAAGAATTACGTAGCAAAGAAATTGATATCCCAATGTATATTGGAGGAAAAGAAGTACGTAGCGAAAACAAATCTCGTTTAGCTCCGCCACATGATCATAAACATACCTTAGGATATTTTCATAAAAGTGATAAAACCCATGTAACAAAAGCTATTGATGCGGCATTAGCAGCTAAAGAAAAATGGGCTAATTTAGCCTGGGAACACAGAGCAAGTATTTTTTTAAAAGCAGCTGAATTAATTGCAGGACCTTACCGTGCTAAATTAAATGCAGCAACCATGTTAGGTCAAAGTAAAAATGCGTTTCAAGCCGAAATTGACAGCGCCTGCGAAATCATTGACTTTTTAAGATTCAATGTGCAATACATGACTGAGATTTATGCCGAGCAACCAATATCAGGACCTGGCGTTTGGAACCGTTTAGAGTGGAGACCTTTAGAGGGATTTATTTATGCCTTAACACCATTCAACTTCACTGCTATTGCTGGTAATTTACCTACAAGTTGTGCTATGATGGGAAATGTAGTTGTTTGGAAGCCAAGTAACACACAAGTATACAGTGCTAATGTATTGATGGAGATTTTTCAGAAAGCAGGAGTGCCAGATGGTGTGATTAATTTAATTTACCCAAGTGGACCAGATGCAGCAGATGTAATATTTAATCATAAAGATTTTGCTGGCATTCACTTTACAGGAAGCACCGAAGTTTTTCAAAACATTTGGCAAACTATTGGAAACAATATTCACAAATACCGTTCTTACCCTCGTATTGTTGGAGAAACAGGAGGAAAAGATTTTATCATAGCACACAAATCAGCAGAAGCTAAATCGTTAGCAGTAGCGATTTCTCGTGGTGCTTTTGAGTACCAAGGTCAAAAATGTTCTGCAGCTTCTCGAGCTTATATTCCAAGTAATTTGTGGAATGAAGTTAAAGGTTATGTATTAGCTGATTTAAAAGACATGAAAATGGGGCCTACAGAAGACTTCACCAACTTTATTAATGCCGTTATTGATGAAAAAAGCTTTGACAAATTAGCTAAATACATTGATGCTGCTAAGAAAGATAGTAATGTTGAAGTAATTGCTGGTGGAAATTATAATAAATCAAAAGGTTACTTTATTGAACCAACCATTATTTTAGCTAAAGATCCTAAATACGTGACCATGTGCGAAGAGTTATTTGGGCCCGTATTAACTATTTTTGTTTACGAAGCAGATAAGTTTGAGGAGACTTTGGAATTAGTAGATTCAACTTCTATCTATGCATTAACAGGCGCTATTTTAGGTCAAGACAGATATGCCTTAGAATTAGCCACAAAAAAATTAAGTAATGCAGCAGGTAACTTTTATATTAATGACAAATGTACTGGCGCAGTGGTTGGTCAACAGCCATTTGGTGGTGCTCGTGGTAGCGGAACTAATGATAAAGCAGGAGCTAAAATTAATTTATTACGTTGGGTTTCTCCTCGTACAATTAAAGAAACGTTTACTCCACCTACGGATTATAAATATCCATTCTTACAAGCTGATTAATATTAAAATCCCCCGAGCTTTCGGGGGATTTTTTTTGAAAACAATCATAATAATTTGATAATAAACAGATAAAAAACTAACTTTATCATTTAAAAACATTATTTCATCTATTTATTACGTGACTTTATCAGAAAATATACTTTTTAGTAATTTTGAATTACAAGTTTGTAATAATAAATATTACAAAATCATTGTTTACAATGACACAAACTTTACTATTACTGATTTAAAAAAATTAATTAAAGTACAAACAGAGTTAGTGGGGCATAAACTTCCTGTTTTAATTTTATGCTCTGAGTTCGCTTCAACGGATATCGAGTTGTTAAAAACGTTATCTAAAAACGCAAATAATCCATATTCAAAAGCAGATGCTTTTGTTATAAAATCAATGGCTCAAAAGATATTGGCAAATTTTTATATTAAAATAAACAAACCAGAAAGACCCACAAAGTTTTTCAATAACAAGGAAGAAGCAATTAATTGGCTTAAACCATTCATATAGTTCGTTTGTTATAAAAAAAGACTGTTTGTTTTGACTAAAACTATTTCAGAAAATAAATTCATCCTGTCTTATAATGAATTAGGGTATTACGAGTTATCTATCAAAGATAACGTTGAAATTTTTATTGATGACATCCATGTTATTGTGAACGCACAAAAACAATTAAATGGTTCTAAATCACCTACATTAATTTCTGGAGGACAATATTCTACAACTAACACAGAAACGTTAAAATATATTTCTATTAATAAGAATATGCCCTACTCTAAATGTTCTGCGTTTATAGTAAGTTCTATGTCTCAAAAATTATTAGGCAATTTTTATCTTAAAATATATAAACCTCAGCGTCCAACAAGAATTTTCAATAATAAAACAGATGCAATAACTTGGTTAAAACAATATATCTAGATTTTCGTTACCTTTACCTCTGTTTTGAAAACATTAATATTCATAGCTCTTCTGATTCCATTTTCATTTTTTAGTCAAGAAAACCTGTCTGCCGGCAAGGCAGGAAAGAATACCTTTAATTTATTGTTAACTGCAGGAGTTTCCCCATCTCAAGTTCATGGTGATGCTTATAGCGGCTATAATAAATTAGGCGGTATGGGAGGAATTGGTATTGAGTCTGTTTTTTCTGAAAAAGCAAGTATGCATTTGTCCTTTATTTTTATTCAAAAAGGTGCACAAAAAAATCAAAAACCTGAAAAAGGTGATTTAACATCTTATTACTTGAATTTAAATTATTTAGAAGTCCCTCTTTTAGTAACCTATACTCAAAAAAAATTCTTGTTTGATATTGGAGTTTCTGCAGCTTATTTAATAAATTATTACGAGGCTGATCAAAACATGGTATTTACTGGGATATATCCATTTCAAAAATTTGATTATTCTGTCAAATTAGGATTAGGTTATAACATCAATAAAAAATGGTTTGTAAACTTTAGAACAAGTAATTCTTTTATTACAACAAGACCTAACCGAACTAAACAAGCAATTTATTACAACAATATCATTGCTAGAACGTTTAATAAAGGATATTATAATAATATACTAGAATTTACTATAGGATATAGAATTAAACCAACTAAAAAACATGATTAAAAAGCACAAAATAATTGTGTCTATAACAGGCGCTAGCGGAAGTATATATGCCAAAGTGCTTTTAGAAAAATTAGCAATGCTATCAAGCCAAATAGAGCAAGTGAGTATTGTGATGAGCGATAATGCAAAAGATGTTTGGAAACATGAATTAGGTAATGAGGATTATAAAAATTATACTCAATTTACCTTTTACGATAAAAACAATTTTTATGCGCCATTTGCTTCCGGTTCTGCTAAATATAATACAATGATTGTTTGTCCATGTAGTATGGGAACTATGGCTCGAATTGCCTCAGGCATTAGTAATGATTTAACAACCAGAGCTGCCGATGTTATTTTAAAAGAAAGAAGAAAACTTCTTTTGATCATACGGGATACTCCGTATAGTTTAATTCACATTAACAATATGCAAACCATCACTCAAGCTGGTGGGATTATCTGCCCTGCTTCCCCTTCATTTTATAGTAATCCAAAAACATTTGAGGAATTAGCTGCTACTGTAGTGGATAGAGTTTTAGATTTAGCTGGATTAGAGATTTCCAGTTACCGTTGGGCTGAGTAAATGACTGTTTTTTAACAATTTAAAAATCAATTTGTTAGGAATTCTTGAGTTCAGTATACTCCCTATGCCACAACAACAAGAAAAACTTGACAAAAAAATCATGGAATGGATGAATAACACTCATGAACAAGTGGATGATATTTTAGTTATAGGAATTAAACTTTAACCATTTTTATTAGACAATTTTTCATGAACTTAATTTAAAAAAAATAATTAATTTCAATCCTATTATTAAAAGCATTTCACAAATACTCATTAATGGTAGTATAGTTATTTTTATTGCATTACTATTTAGTTCCTTTGATTCTTATGGTCAAAAAAACGCTACCTGCGACTCTACCTATTATGTAAAGTACAAGGATAAATTTATCATCGCCATTTTTCAATCATACCGTAGTTATGTAATGGATTTTAGTCAGCAAATCTCAAAAGACTCTTTAAAACAATCTAACGTTAATTATGTAGCAGAATCAAATTTAATTTCAGGTATTGAAATCAATTATGATAAATTTAATATTTCTATAGGATTTAAAAATCCTACAGGTCAGGTTAAACAAAAAGGTGATACTAAGTATAGAAATATTGGACTAAATTTCGGTGGAGATAGATGGATTTTAGAGAATTCTTATAGGAGTTATAAAGGCTTTTACAATAAAAACACCGTTTCATACGACACAAGCTTCAAAAGAACTGGAATATATAATCAGTATCCAAATATTTATTCTGAAGCTTATAAAACTAAATTTTTATTTTTCACAAACTCAAATAAGTTCTCTTTTAAATCAGGATACTCTTGCATTTGTCATCAACTCAAATCGGCATTTAGTTTTGTATTATCAGCCAATCTATATTACAACCGAGTAAATTCAGATAGTTCATTTTTCCCATTATCTATTAGAGAATATTATGGTAGTCAAAAATCATTAAATGGGTTAAATGTATTTGCCTTTTCTATATACGGTGGCGCTAGTGCAAATTTAGTACTATGGAAATCTTTTTTTATGAATTTAACTTTAATTATTGGACCAGAGGAACAATGGCGTAAATATCATTACTCTGATGCTCCTGCTTCTAAAACTATTTTCTACACATCTGTTTCAGGGGATTTCAGAGCTTCTATAGGATTAAATTTCAAACACTTTTTTGTGTTACTAAATGGCTCTTCCGATTTTAGTTGGTATAACGCCAGTCAAGTAAGTTATTTATCAAAATATGGTGCTATTAATTTTTTAATAGGCGCAAGAATACCTAATAAAACACCAAAATTTTATAAAAAATTCCAAGAAAATAAATGGTATAAAAAGTTCTAAAACTTTAAGTGCTTTACAGAAATACCAGCTTTTTGTAATTCTTTTAAAGAATCAATACCAATACGTAAATGATCATTTACAAAATCAGTAGTTACTTTTTTATCACTTTCTTCCGTTTTAACTCCTTCAGGAATCATTGGCTGATCACTTACTAATAATAATGCACCAACTGGAATTTCGTTATGAAACCCAACACTAAAAATAGTTGCCGTTTCCATATCAATAGCCATTGCTCTAATAACTCTTAAATACTCTTTAAAAGCCTCATCATGCTCCCAAACTCTTCTATTAGTAGTATAAACAGTACCTGTCCAATAATCTCTTCCACTTAAACGAATAGTGTATGAAATTGCTTTTTGTAAATTAAAAGACGGTAATGCAGGAACTTCACTAGGAAAATAATCGTTAGATGTACCCTCTCCTCTAATGGCTGCAATGGGCAAAATTAAATCGCCAATTTGATTTTTCTTTTTCAAACCACCGCATTTGCCTAAAAACAAAACAGCTTTGGGATTAATCGCAGTTAGTAAATCCATAATAGTAGCAGCCATAGCACTACCCATACTAAAATTGATAATTGTTATCCCTTCCGCAGTGGCTGTTTGCATAGGTCTATCAAACCCTTCTACCTCTACTCCATTCCACTCCGCAAACATTTTCACATAACCACCAAAATTGGTAAGCAAAATATACTCTCCAAACTCTTCTATTTTTTTTCCTGTATAACGCGGTAACCAGTTATTTACAATTTCTTCTTTCGATTTCATCTATCGTCTTTATTGTTTCTATTTATCGTATAAAATGGCCAGTTGAACAATTGTTTATTTACATTTTTGCAAACATGATTATTTCATACATCTGATTTCATAATTAAGCTAAGATACAAAAGTTTTAGCAATGTTAATCAAATACCAATTTTACCATATCTTTATAAAATTATTATTAATTGTGCAGCTACCTAAATTAAATTTCCCTGAATTTGAATTCCGTTTCCAAAAAAACGAAAAAGGAAATATACAAATTTTTGATATCATTAGAAAAAAATTTATAGATATTACTCCTGAAGAATGGGTAAGGCAACATATCGTTCATTTCTTAATTCAACATAAGCAAGTACCTTCCTCTATGATTTCAATTGAAAAACAATTGATTTTAAATAATACAAAACGTAGAACAGATATTGTTATCTTTAATTCATTATTAAAGCCATTATTAATTATCGAATGTAAAGCTCCTCAGATTGAAATTAATCAATTAACTATTAATCAAGCTTTGAGATATAATATTGAACTTAAGGTTCCTGCCATTTTTTTGAGTAATGGACTCCAACATGTTTTTTTGAAATTAGAAAATGAAGGTTCAAAAGTTTTAAAAGAAATTCCCGATTACCAATCCTTACTAAATTTTTAGATTTACACTAAATTTCGTAACCTTTTTGTAATTAAGAGGTTAAACAATTTAGGAGGTTACATTTTTATCCATTTTGTTAATAACTTTAGTCTGATTAACGACAATTAACAATTCTTTTATTGAATTAAAATGATATACTTGTAAATCTAAAAAAATAAATCGAGTGAAAACTAACAAAATATCTGCTTTTTTATTGATGATGGTTGCATCATTTGTATTAAGCGCGTTTTCGCCAAACGATTTAAACACAAATATTACTCCAAAAACTATTTTCACTTTCAATACCCTTAATCCTGATGAAAAACCAGTAAAAGATGATGGCAAAAAGAAAGTGGTAAAAAAGGATGATACAACAAAAACTTCTATTAATCCATTAATCTTAGCAATTTCATGTCATGACCATAATCATGATGAAGAAAGTGATGAAGAGGTTGATTCTTTATTAGCTTTTCCATCAAATGACTTATATACAAGTTGGGATACTGCCACTATACATCCTTATTCATTTGCTCAATGTTTCAAAAAAGATTCTGCAACAATAACTTTAACAGAGCCTACTGACTGCGGATTTGTATTACCATTTAATGGAAACGTAACTTCTGAATTTGGCTGGAGAAAAAGAAGACCTCATTACGGTACAGATATTGACTTAGAAACTGGCGATACTGTTGGTGCTGCTTTTGACGGTATGGTTCGTATCGCTAAATTAAACAGAAGCTATGGTAATGTAGTTATTATACGTCATAAAAACGGATTAGAGACTGTTTATGCACATTTATCAAAAATATTAGTTGAAGCTGGGCAAACAGTTGAAGCTGGTCAAATTATTGGATTGGGTGGCAATACTGGTCATTCATTTGGTTCTCACTTACATTTTGAAATGCGTTATTTAGGACAAGCTATTGACGCTGAAGACTTTATCGATTTTGCATCTGGAAGTTTGAAAAACAACACTGTAATGATTACTAAAACCGATGTTGAATCTAAATATGATTTAAGAGCTTTACACTCTCGTCAAAAAAGAGACTTAAATTTATCTAGAGTTTCTGGCTCTAAATCTAAACACGGAAAAGTTTATACCGTTAGAAAAGGAGATACTTTGGGACGTATTGCTCAAAGAAACCATACTTCTATTAAAGCTATCTGTAAGAAAAATGGCATTAAACAAAATAAAGTATTAAGACCAGGGCAAAAATTAAAAGTATAAAACTATATACATTCACATAAAGCTCGCAAATGCGGGCTCCTGTTTTCGATACAGGGACACCCAAACCTAAAAATCAAATAATTTTGCTATTTGTTTTTGTTCTTGTGTTAAATAAATTGTTTTTATAGTGATGTCTTTTGTTACTGGATGCTCTATTTTTATGGTATATATAGTTTTAGCTATTTCAATAGCTTGCTCAGCACTTATGTCTGCTTGCTTTTCTTTAAGTTGTTGTTCTAATTCTTTATATACTTTGTAAGCTGCAAAAGCAATACAAATGTGAGCTTCTATCCTTCTTTGTAGTCTATGATAAATAGGTCTTATTTGTAAATCTGTTTTTGATATTCTAAAGGCTTTTTCTATTTTCCAGAGATGACTGTAGCTTTCAATTATCTCATCATTTGTTAGAGAGGTATTAGTAACATAGCCTTTTAAGCCATCCCATTTGCTGTCTGCTTCAAGTTTACTGAGGTCTAAGCTTACTTTTAGTTCGCTTTCTAGTTTTATATATTTATTATATCCTTTATTATTAATGTTTGACTTGGTGAGTTTTCCTGATTGTATTTGTTTTTCTAATTTTTGTAATCCTCTTTGTCTGTTATACTTATCTTTTAGAGCTCTTTTATCGGAGTAACTAATAATGAGTTTAGTATTTAAATCTTTTTGAATCATTGCACTATCGTTTTCGCGGTTTGCCTTGTTTGGTTTTGAAACAATGTCTACCGAAATGTTAGTTTAAAGATACTATGTTGCTAGGCATTTGCAAAGAAAAATTGAAAAATTGTCTGCCGATTTTGCAAATGCTTGTACTTCCGCCCAAATAAGGCAAACCGTGTGTTACCGGCTGGCAGTTTTTCTGCGGAAAACCATGTCATACTCTTCATCACGACCACCTGTCAAAGGAATTATGACTAATGTTGCGACTTGAAAATGCCTGCAGTCAACCAGAAGATCACCCGATTCTAATTTACCAATGCGAGTCTTCTTATTACCAAAAACATTAAAGATAAAATAAAAAGGAGAAAGTTTTTTAATGTTGAAGCAGAAATAATTGTTTTCTATTTTGCCTTTAAGAACCTTAGTCTTTAACAAAGTGTCATTTTTGAAAATGCTTGTCTCTATATGTTGGTTGTCGATTGCTTTAAGTGAAACTTTATAATTTGATTTAATATCAAAACGTCGATACTTTTTAAATGTCAAAGCAAAGTCCAATGTCGTTCTCGAGGTGTCCACACTTAAAATTTCGTAGTCACCATTTAAACTTGAAAGTGACGTTTGCATCAAGGTCGACCGATTGTCGTTTGGGTTTATATACTTTAGTGTCGAACAGCTAAAAAAAAATATCGTTAAAATGATGGGTATGATTCTCATGTCTGTGTCTTACTGCTTGCCGGTAACTCCATGCTTTAATGTTAAAGCAAGTATTTGATTTTGCATCTGCTTTTTTTCGTTTTTAATTCTTGCTCCCAAAATATATTCATAACCCTGTAATTGAAGCTGTACAATATTATTAGAAGACATTAATCCTGAATCGACTA
>JBEIPP010000229.1:0-4013 GCA_040376995.1 Flavobacteriales bacterium | reverse complement strand
CATTTTTTATTCTCTAACCGCCAAAAACGGTAAAATTGTCGCCTTAATGGCGAAAATGCGGCATTGGCACATTTTTAGACAATTAGCCACCGTAAAAATTTTATATAACTAAAATCACATAATTATGGCAAAATCAAGTACAAGCGTAAATGTAAAGCCCTTAGCCGATAGAGTATTGGTTGAAGCGGCTCCAGCAGAAACAAAAACAGCAGGTGGATTAATTATCCCTGACACAGCAAAAGAAAAACCAATGAAAGGTAAAGTATTAGCTGTTGGAAACGGTAAAGTAGATGAACCAATGACTGTAAAAGTTGGTGATACTGTTTTATACGGAAAATATGCAGGAACTGAAATCCAAGTAGACGGAAAAGATTTATTAATTATGCGCGAAAGCGATATCTACGCGATCATCTAAGTTCAAAAAAGATAATTACGAATTTCATACGAATATACGAATCCAACTCACACAGCTGCATACACAGATTCGTAAATTCGTACATATTCGTAATCAAACGAAATAAAATACAAACTTTAAAACAAAATAACAATGGCAAAAGACATCACATTTAACATTGAAGCTCGCGATGCTTTAAAACGCGGAGTGGATGCATTAGCAAATGCAGTAAAAGTAACATTAGGCCCTAAAGGACGTAACGTCATTATCGATAAAAAATTTGGCTCACCAGCAATTACTAAAGATGGTGTAACGGTAGCTAAAGAAATCGAATTATCAAACCCGGTTGAAAACATGGGTGCTCAGTTATTAAAAGAAGTAGCTTCTAAAACGGCTGATGCAGCTGGCGATGGAACAACGACTGCTACAGTGTTAGCTCAAGCTATCGTAACAGCTGGTTTAAAAAACGTGGCAGCTGGCGCAAATCCAATGGATTTGAAACGTGGTATCGACAAAGCTGTTGAAACAATTGTTGCTGATTTAAAAAAACAATCACAAAACGTTGGTAACGACAATAAAAAAATTGAACAAGTTGCAACTATCTCTGCAAACAACGATAATGTTATTGGTAAGTTAATTGCTGAAGCAATGGCTAAAGTAAAAAAAGAAGGTGTAATTACTGTTGAAGAAGCTAAAGGTACTGATACAACTGTTGAGGTTGTAGAAGGTATGGAGTTTGACAGAGGTTATATCTCTCCTTACTTTATTACTGACGTAGATAAAATGGAAGCTGTTTTAGACAATCCATTAATCTTAATTTACGAGAAGAAAATTTCTGCAATGAAAGAATTATTACCTGTACTAGAAAAAGCAGTACAAACAGGTAAACCAATTTTAATTATTGCTGAAGATATTGACGGCGAAGCTTTACAAACTTTAGTTGTAAACCGTTTACGTTCTAACTTAAAAATCTGTGCAGTAAAAGCTCCAGGATTTGGTGATAGAAGAAAAGCTATGTTAGAAGATTTAGCAATTTTAACTGGTGGTATTTTTATTGCTGAAGACAGAGGTTTCTTATTAGAAAACGCTGACTTAACTTTCTTAGGAAAAGCAGAAAAAGTAACTGTTGATAAAGACAATACAACGATTGTTGGTGGTGCTGGTAAAAAAGCTGATATCACTGCTCGTGTTAATCAAATTAAAGCTCAAATCGAATCTACAACTTCTGATTACGATAAAGAAAAATTACAAGAGCGTTTAGCAAAATTAGCTGGTGGTGTTGCAGTACTTTACGTTGGTGCAGCTACTGAAGTTGAAATGAAAGAGAAAAAAGACCGTGTGGACGATGCTTTAGCAGCTACTCGTGCAGCAGTTGAAGAAGGAATTGTACCAGGTGGTGGTGTTGCTTACATTCGTGCCATTGCATCTTTAGATAAATTAAAAGGTTTAAACGAAGATGAGAACACTGGTATTCAAATTGTACGTCGTGCTATTGAAGAACCTTTACGCCAAATTTGTGCTAACTGTGGAATCGAAGGTTCTATTGTTGTTCAAAAAGTAAAAGAAGGAAAAGACGATTATGGTTTCAACGCACGTACTGAGAAATACGAAAACTTATTAAAAGCAGGTGTTATTGACCCAGCTAAAGTAAGCCGTGTTGCTTTAGAAAACGCAGCATCTGTAGCAGCTATGTTATTGACTACTGACTGTGTGTTAGCAGAGAAAAAAGAAGATGCTCCAGCAATGCCAATGGGTAACCCAGGCATGGGTGGAATGGGTGGAATGATGTAATCATTTAGTTCTGTCACTTCGAGTTGTCACGCTGAGCGAAGTCGAAGCGCGAGAAGCGAAAACAGAAGAACTAACACTAAAAATATAAATTATAAAAACGCCCCGAATTTTTTGGGGCGTTTTTTTTTGAATGATATAAAATATTACCAAATGAATAAAATAACATATTTATTCGGCGCTGGAGCTAGTAAACATGCTTTACCTATAGTAAATGAAATACCTGATAGAATATTAAAATTAATAGCTCTATTAGAAACAGATGAGTTAAAACTTGACAAGGAAGTAACCTTTTCAGGGTAGGTCTTCAAAATCAAAAAAATGATTGGGAGTACCAAAAAGATTTAATTACTTCATTAAAATGGATGCATCAAGAAAGTAAAAATCATGCGAGTATTGACACTTTTGCAAAAAAACTGTTTATTAAAGGCGAAAAGGCTAACTTAAAACGGTTAAAAATAGCCATGTCAATTTTTTTTATTTTCGAACAGGCACTACATAAACCTGATTCAAGATATGACTCTTTCTATAGTGCAATATTAGATAGTAGTATTCACAATTTACCTAAAAATATAAACATACTAAGTTGGAACTATGATTATCAGTTCGAATTAGCTTTTACAGCATATTCTAACCAGCTCGATATTGATCAAAACAATTCTATGCTAAGAGTTAAATCAAAACATTGGGACTCTTATGACTCGGAAGGATTTGGTATTTATAAATTAAATGGAACAACAGGCATGTATGACTCAACAAGATACAATAGCCATTACTATATAAATAATTTGCATAATTCAGTAAATAAAGAATTCGTAAAAACTATAACAAGGAATTTTGTCGTGGCAACTTATTTGAATAATATAATATCAACTCTTTCATTTGCATGGGAGGAGGAGTATACACGTTTTAATAGAAAAGGAATAATTGACATGGCTATGGATAGTAGTTCTGACTCTATTGCGTTAGTAATAATTGGTTATTCTTTTCCATTTTTTAATAGAGAAATAGATAGAAAAATAATTGGAAATATGACAAAACTAAAACGTGTTTATGTTCAAGCACCGGATGCGGATATTCTTATAGAGAGATTCAAAGCAATTCGTGATGATTTATCTGGAATAGAAATTCTTCCGAAATATGATTTAGGGCAATTTGTTCTTCCAAATGAGTTGTAGCATTATCTCTCGACATTGCGAACGAAGTGAAGCAATCTCAAACCTATCTTTATAAAACTGTGTATGAGATCGCTTCGTGTCTCGCGATGACGATAGCCTCCGTCATGCTGAACTTGATTCAGCATCCCTAACACATATAAATGCGAGATCCTGAATCAAGTTCAGGATGACATATGAACTATTTAACAATTACGGTTAACAACCTTAAACCGAAACTCACAAAAGTTGAAAAGTAATCCTGTTAAAAAACGTTGCCGTAATAATTGTGTAACATTATCTATGAATTTACGCCGTGTTGCTTTAGAAAACGCAGCGCCCGCTCCGCTGCTTCCGATAGCTATCGGAAGTAATGCTGCGGTTCTTTATTACACCTGTCAGGTTTTAAAAACCTGATAGGTGTTTTTGTTTGCAAATGTTATAAACTATTTAACAATCACGGTTAACAACTCTAAACCAAAAAGCACAATAGTTGAAAAGTAATCCTGTTAAAAAACGTTGAAGTAGCAATTGTGTAACATTAGACCTCTTTCATAATTGATAATTATAAATACCTGCTATAAACCCAGATTACGCATTAGAAAATCTATTACGAGCTGAAACCTCTTCAAAACAGAACGCTTTGCCACTTTTTCTCCTTCATCATAGTGGTTACT
>JBEIPP010000150.1:0-7664 GCA_040376995.1 Flavobacteriales bacterium | reverse complement strand
GCAACAACAATATGCTAAGCAATTGTACTTTGGGGAGATTATGCTGGAGCTTTAAATCATGCTAAACGCGCTGGATTCTTGGCGTGTAACACTTTAAGTTACTTTAATAATTCGTGCGGATTTGCTGATGGATTTGCAGGAAATGGCTATCCAAACCCATACAGCGACCCAAATAATCCATATTACAGAAAAAGCAATCCAACGATAGTTCAACACAGCCAAACATATCTAATAATGATGAAGATTACGGATATAGAAAAGGCTCAAATGAAACAAACCCTGATGCTAAAAAAACACAACAACCAAAAACTGAACAAAAAATGGGAAAGACGGAATTAGATAATTCATTACCACAAGGAAAATTAAACGATAAAGAATTATTAAAAACAAATGCGAATGATTTAGATATTGAGTAGTATTTAAATAATTCAGTATCAAAAAAGTCCGACTAATTGGGTCGAACTTTTTATTTATTAAAATTAAACCGGTAAATTGCATCCATTATGAGGATTTGGATTGCAATTATTTTTCTAGTAACCAGTTTATTAAATTATGCTCAAAGTGAGGTAAAATTTAAAGATAAACCGAGCTGGATAAAAACAATTAATCCTAATTATAAGTCAACACTGCCTAAATCAGAAATCAGTAATGGTAGTTACTTTTTGTTTTATGACGAACAATACAACTTTCAAAATCATGAAAAATATTACCACTACGCGTATAAAGTAATATCCGATTTAGGTGTTCAAAATAATTCTGAGCTGGTTTTTAATTTCAATCCTGCTTACGAAAAATTTTATTTCAATTCAATTTCTGTTATTAGAAATGGGGAAAAAATTAATTATAAAAACTTAGTTAAAATTACTACTGCAAAAAGGGAACAAAATCTAGAATATTCTCAAATAGATGCGAGCCTAAGTGTAATTGTCATTTTTCAAGGTATAAGAGCGGGAGACATTATCGAATATGATTATATTCAAGAAGGACTCAATCCAATATTTTATCAAAAAGATTATGTGAAATTATATTTTAATTCAGAAGTACGTTTACTAAATATGTTTTACCGTGTAGTTATAGACACGGCTAAGGGATACAATATCAAATATCAAAATAAAGTTTTTTCTCCAACCAAAACAACAAATATAAAATCAGTTAAGGATATTGAATGGTACTATTCAAATGTTGAGAAAGTATCTACAGAAGAAAATTATCCAAAATCTCAAAACCCGTTCTCTCTTGTTGAAATCACTCAATATAATTCTTGGGAAGAGGTTGAAAAATGGGCTCACCAATTATTTAATTTCAAATCAACACCTTCTGCTGATATAACAAAAAAAATTAATGAACTAACGTCAAATAAAAATACAGAAGAAGAAAAAGTCATTAATATTATCCGATTCGTACAGGACGAAATACGCTATTTTGGCATTGAAGTAGGTGTAAATTCACATCTTCCTCAAAAACCAAGCATCACTTTCAACAGGCGATTTGGAGATTGTAAAGACAAAACTACACTAATGTGTCATATGCTAAACAGTATGGGAATAAATGCTTTTCCTGTATTGATTGGAACACATTTAAATAAAGGTTTAGAAAAGTTTTTACCTTCTCCTCATTTATTTAACCATGTTATTGTCTACTTTTCTTTTGCTGGCAAAAAATACTTTGTAGATCCAACCATATCAAATCAAAGAGGTTATTTAGATTATTTATATTGTCCAAATTATCAAAAAGGATTGATTATAGACGAAGAAAATAATGGATTAGATGATATTTTGAGTAATGATTATTCTAGTATTGTTGTCAATGAAGAATTTGATATAAAATCATATACCGATACAAATGTAGTTTTAACAGTAAAAACAAAATTTGCAGGAGACGAAGCCGACAATACTCGTTCATATTTTTTAAATACAAGTTTAGATGATATCCATACAAACTATTTGAATTTTTACAGTTCCTATTACTCGAAAATAGATATAATAGATAGTATTAGATACGAGGACGATTCTGAAAAAAATATTTTCACTGTATTTGAGAAGTATAAAATAGGTGATATTTGGAAACAAGATGATACCTTGAAAAACAAAAAAGTAAAAATTTCTTTTTATGCTGCTAATATTTCAAGCTTTTTAAATAGATATAATACCAATAAAACAAAAAGAACATATCCTTTAGCCTTATCATTTCCAATCCATTATAAACAGCACACCATTGTAAATTTACCAGCAAATTGGAATTTAGATTATGATAAACAAGAGCTAAACACAAATTATATATATTATAATTTTACTCCAACAGTTAAAGGCAGAACTGTTCATTTAAATTGGGAATTTAAAACTTTAAAAAACATAGTGCCTGTTGAAGATTACTCTGATTTCATTAAATCACTCAGTACTGTTGAAAAATACACTGGATATGAACTCACTAAAGATTTATCTTCAACTAAATCATCAACTAGAGTAAATATAAATTGGTGGACATCTTTTTATTGTATAATTCTTTTTATACTTTTTTCGTTTTTATTTACAAAGCTTTATGTAACAAAGTTAACTCCAGAAAGTATTTTAGAATCACAAAAGACACAAGCGGATTCAATTGGAGGCTGGTTAATACTGCCTTTAATTGGTCTGATAATCGCTCCATTTATTTTTACATATAATTTATTCGCATCAAACCATTTTAGCCAAAGTTCATGGGAAGCATTCTCAATTCCAGGATTTGGCGTATGGAAATTTGTGATAATTTTTCAAATTACATTTATTACATTATTTATCTGTGGCTCTATTTTTTTAGCAGTATTGTTTTTCATTAAAGATAAACGACTGCCAAATTATATTATCATCTATTACGGCTTAACAATAGTATTTAATTTATGTGAAGTATTGTTTTTTTTATTATTAGATGCAAGCGAAAGAGATGGAATTGAGGATGAAATAAATGTATTTATTAGGTCGATTATTGGAGGAGCTATTTGGATTCCTTATTTCATAAAATCTGAAAGAGTTAAACGAACATTCTTAAAATAAAAAATGAAACTAAAATTGATTTATTACTCTATTCTCAGCGGACTGTTATTTAGTGCTGGCTGGTTTGCTCCGACTACGATTTTAATTTTCTTTGCTTGGGTTCCTATATTTTTTATTGAAGACTTTATTTCGAACTCCGAAACCATTAAAAAGAAGAAATTAAAGTTAATTGGCACAGTTTTCCTCAGCTTTTTTATTTGGAATATTTGTGTAACCTGGTGGATTTATTACGCTTCGTTTGGAGGCGCTGCTATGGCTATTATTTGCAATCCCATTTTTATGTGTGTTGCATTTATGATTTGGTACAATTTAAAACGTCGTATAAATAAATCTTGGGCAATTTGGTTATTAATACCAATTTGGTTAGGGTACGAATACGGTCATACATTATGGGATTTAACTTGGAGTTGGTTAATAATAGGAAATGCATTTGCATTTAATCATAATTGGGTTCAATGGTATGAGTTTACTGGAACTTCGGGAGGTAGCTTATGGGTATTAGTAGTTAATATTTTGATTTACAAACTCATTAAAAATAAATATTACTCTCTAAAATTAATTTTAAAACCAGTAATCGCATTACTTTTTCCTATCGTTTTATCTTATGTTATTTTATCCATAAACGCTAATCAACAAAACAGTTCTAGTAAATACAAAACAGTTATTGTTCAGCCAAATATTGACCCTTACAATGATAAATTTAATTCAGCACCTGCCGATCAACTTCGTAATCTTTCACTTCAAATTAAAGTGAAATTAGATACTACAATTGATTTTTTAGTATTGCCAGAAACATTTTTAACTGAGAGTTTTATTGAAGGAAGAGAAAATGAATCATTCTCGCTTCACTTTTTAATGGATAGTATCATTAAAAAATATCCCAATATTACCATAGTTACTGGAGCAACAACTTATAACATTTTTAATCCTAATGATACGCCAAGCTCAACTGCCAGAAAAGATGGCAATTCGGGAGATTACTATGATGTTTTTAATACAGGATTGCAACTCAATAAAGAAGGTATTTCCTATTATCACAAATCTAAATTAGTACCAGGAGTAGAAAGAATGCCATTTCCAAAATTGTTTAAACCACTAGAAAGTTTAGCTATTGATTTAGGTGGTACCATGGGAAGTTTAGGAGTTCAGGATGAACGTAGAGTGTTTTTTAGTCACAATAAAAAAATTGGGATAGCACCAGTTATTTGCTACGAAAGCGCTTACTCCGATTATGTGGCTGATTATATAGAAAATGGAGCAAATCTAATTTTTATTATAACCAATGATGGCTGGTGGGAAAACACTCCTGGTCACCGACAACACTTGGCTTATTCTAGATTACGTGCTATTGAAACTAGAAGAGAAATTGCACGCTGTGCCAATACTGGCATTTCATGCTTTGTAACACCTTACGGAGAAATAGAACAAGCAACTCCATATTGGGAGCAAGCTGTAATTTGTAAAAACATGACTCCAAATGAGAAGCAAACATTATTTGTAAAATTTGGTGATATTATTTCTTATAGCTCTTCTATTTTAGCTATTTTACTATTTATTTGGAGTCAAATATTACGTTTTAAAAAGTCTTTATTATTCGTAAATTTGTAACACTATGGCAGCATTAGCATTGAAAAAACAAATTCATAAAGCAATAGATTTAACTAGTGATGAATCTATTCTAGAAGCAGTGTATACTATTTTAAACAAAACAAACTCTTCTTTTGAAATTAGTGCTACAGATTTAAAATTAATCGAAAGCAGAAAAAAACGATATCTTAAAGGAGAGTTAGGTACAGTAAGTTTAAAAGACATTAGAAAAAAAGCTTCTACACACTTAAAGAAATGAGCTACAAATTGCATCCGCTTTCTGGTGTTGATGATGATATCTCTAGTGCAGTTGAATGGCATGAATCTCAACAAAAAGGGTTAGGCGAAAGATTTATAGATTATTGGGGAAGCACAATTAATTATATTATTTCCAATCCATTAGCCTTCTCTAAAAAAATAAAATCATTTAGACAAGCCGTTTTAAAAAACTTCCCTTATTTAACAATATACGAGATTATCGGATATAAGGTATTTATTTATGTTGTATATAAATGGAAAACAACACCCTAAAAAACGCTATTTAAGAAAAAAATAGTTTAATATAATTCGTAAATTTGATGTCGTAAAAATCTAACACAAACAAAACACTATATATGGAAAAATTTGAAGTCGTTATTATCGGTGCTGGACCAGGAGGATATGTTGCTGCCATTCGTTGCGCACAATTAGGAATGAAAACTGCCTTAATTGAAAAATACCCAACTTTAGGCGGCACTTGCTTAAACGTAGGATGTATTCCTTCAAAAGCGTTATTAGATTCATCTGAACATTACTACAATGCCGTAAATCATTTCGAAGAACACGGTATTGAAGTAAAGGCACCGAAAGTAAATTTAAAACAAATGATTGAGCGTAAACGCGGTGTTGTGAAAATGACTTGCGATGGTATCAATTTTTTAATGAAGAAAAACAAAATCACAGTTTATACGGGCGTTGGAAGTTTTGAATCTAAAACAGTAATCAACATTACTAAAGCAGACGGAACTAAAGAACAAATTGAAACAGGAAAAGCAATTATTGCAACTGGTTCAAAACCATCTTCGTTACCAGGAATTGAAGTGGATAAAAAACGTGTGATTACTTCTACTGAAGCCTTAGAAATGAATGAAATCCCTAAACACTTAATCGTGATTGGTGGTGGTGTTATTGGTTTAGAATTAGGTAGTGTGTATGCTCGTATTGGCGCTAAAGTTTCTGTAGTTGAATTCATGGATCGTTTAATTCCAGGAATGGACGCAGGTTTAGGAAAAGAATTACAACGCGTAATGAAGAAAGATTTGAAAGTAGAATTTTTCATGAAACACAAAGTAGAAAGCGTTGTGACTAAAGGCAAAGAAGTAACCGTTACTGCTGATAATGGCAAAGGAGAAAAAGTTGAATTAAAAGGTGATTATGTGTTAATGGCTGTTGGTCGTAAACCATATACTGAAGGATTGAACTTAGAAAAAGCAGGTGTGAAATTAGATGCTCGCGGACGTGTTGAAGTTGATAAACATTTAAAAACTAGCGTAGATAATATTTACGCGATTGGTGATGTAGTAGTTGGTGCAATGTTGGCTCACAAAGCTGAAGAAGAAGGTGTTTTTGTTGCTGAGCAATTAGCTGGGCAAAAACCACATATTGATTATAATTTAATTCCAGGTGTTGTTTATACTTGGCCTGAGGTTGCAGCTGTTGGTCAAACAGAAGAGCAATTGAAAGAAAAAGGTATTAAATATAAAGTTGGTTCTTTCCCATTCAAAGCAAGCGGAAGAGCTCGTGCAAGTATGGATACTGATGGCTTTGTAAAAGTATTAGCTGATGAAACAACTGATGAAATTTTAGGTGTTCATATGATTGGACCTCGTACTGCTGATATGATTGCAGAAGCTGTTGTGGCGATGGAATACAAAGCTAGTGCTGAAGATATTTCTCGAATGAGTCACGCACATCCAACATTTACAGAGAGCTTAAAAGAAGCAGCTTTAGATGCTACTGGAAAACGTGCTTTACATATTTAAGAGATAATAAATTAATGATATAATAAAAGGACAGGTTAATTTCTAATCTGTCTTTTTTATTTAAAACAAAAAACAATGACTGAAGAATTAGACCCAAAAGTATATCCCATTGGTAAAGCGCAAAATCTTGAATTCACAAAAGAGGTTTTGTACCATTCTATTTTAATGATTGAATCTGCTCCTTTAAGATTAAGACAAAGAGTAACAACCTTAAACGAAGAAGAACTAGAATTAAAATACCGAGAAGGAAGTTGGACTATTAGACAAATTGTTCATCATTTAGCGGATTCGCATATGAATATGTGGATTAGAGTGAAACATACCTTAACGCAAGACAATCCAACAATTCAACCATACAACCAAAATGCGTGGGCAGATTCCGTTGATTATAAAACTGCTCCCTTAGAAAATTCGTTATTTATTTTTGAAGGAGTGCAAAATCGGTTTTCCAATTTATTAAAACACATGAGCGAAAGTGATTTTAAGAGAACTTATATTCATCCTGAATACAACAAACAATATACATTAGGCGAAGTGGTTCAATTATACGCTTGGCATGGCATGCATCATGTGGCTCAGATTGAAGGCATATTTAAATAAATGACATTCTGAAATATTAACCAAATCTCATGATTCTAATAAGATCAATTTTAAAATTAAATATTCCGACTAAAATATCAATATTAGTCGGACTAATTATAATTATTGCAGGCGTTTACTATACAATAAATGACTTAGCAACTTCTGGTATAACAATGAGTGAATCTGGTGAACAAAGTGGAACTGGATTATTAGATGGGAAAGGAATGATTATTTGTGGGATTATAATTATAGTATTATGTTCCATAATATTTAATACTAAATTACGAAATGATTCAAGTGATAATAACATTAGACCTCTTTCATAATTGATAATTATAAATACCTGCTATAAACCCAGATTACGCATTAGAAAATCTATTACGAGCTGAAACCTCTTCAAAACAGAACGCTTTGCCACTTTTTCTCCTTCATCATAGTGGTTACT
>JBEIPP010000112.1:0-10532 GCA_040376995.1 Flavobacteriales bacterium | reverse complement strand
ATTTTTATAAAAAAAACTCAGCGAACTCTCTTATCTCTTTTTCTCTGTGTTGAAAAAAACGAAATATTATGAATAAAATATACTACCTCTCCACTTGTGATACCTGCAAACGTATTATCTCAGAATTTGAATTAAAAGAAAAAGGATTTGTGTTTCAAGATATTAAAACTGAAAAAATAACAGCTTCACAATTAGAAGAAATGAAAAATGCTGTTGGTAGCTATGAAGCATTGTTTAGTCGTATTGCGCGCAAATACAAAGAATTAGGACTAGGCGAAAAAACTTTAACGGAAAGTGATTACAAGAATTTTATTTTAGAAGAATATACTTTTTTAAAACGACCTGTTATTTTTATTGGGAAGAAAGTATTTGTTGGTAATTCAAAAACGGTGATTGCAGAGGCCAAAGCTGAATTGTAATTTCTCTAATTACATTAAATTAATAACTTTGATTAAAAATAATAACGAAATAATTGCAAGTATCAGTTAATATTGTTTGTTTGGATGTTCCTTATCCTGCTAATTATGGCGGAGCAATTAATATGTTTCATAAAATTAGATGGCTTCATAATAAAGGTGTAATCATTTATTTGCATTGTTTTGAATATGGAAATAGAACAGCAACTTCTGAATTAAATAAATATTGTAAAGAGGTTACTTATTATAAAAGAAATAATGGGATTGGTTCTTTTATAAGTTCGTTACCTTATAATGTTAAATCCAGAATTTCGAGCCAATTAAAACAAAATTTATTAAAGAACAATTATCCAATAATTTTTGAAGCCTTACATACATGTTATTTATTAAAGGACGATGCCTTTAAAAATCGAAAAAAAATATTTAGAGAATCAAATATCGAACATGAGTATTTTTATCATTTAGCAAAGAACGAAAAACATATTTTAAAGAAACTTTACTTATATAAAGAAGCTTTTAAATTAAAACGTTTCGAGTCTATCGTTACTAAATCAAATCTTATGTTAGTTGTGTCTACTGAAGATGAAAAACATTTTAAAGATAAATACCCAGGAAACAAAGTGAGTTATTTGCCTTCATTTCATCAAAATGATGAAGTACTAGTTGGTGAAGGTACATCTGACTATTTATTATATCATGGGAATTTGAGTGTTTCAGAAAATTACATGGCTGCAGATTGGTTGATAGATAATGTTTTTTCTAAGATTACTTATAAAGTTATTATAGCTGGATTAAATCCCCCTAAATTTTTAAAAGAAAAAATAGCGAGGTTTCAACATATTTCATTAAAAGAAAATTGTACGCGTGAGCAAATGGATACTTTAATTCATAATGCACAAATACACTGTTTGTATACGTCACAAGCTACAGGCTTAAAATTAAAATTATTAAATGTATTGTTTAAAGGAAGATTTGTGATTGTTAATAACAACCTGTTACATGGTACGGATTTGAATAATTGTTGTATCGTTGCTAATTCACCATCTCAATATATTGAAGCAATACATGAAAATTTTGTTTTGCCTTATAATCATGAATTATTGGCAAAGCGTGTAAATGATTTAAATCAATTTCAGAATAGTTTAAATTGTGATTCTTTGATTAATTTTATTAAAAATTAAAGCTATGTATACACGATTAGAATTAGCTGATCTTATTTTAGAGCGAATTAAAAAAGATAAAGAATTGTTTAAAAAAGAATTTCAAAATTCTTCTCAAATAAATTCATGTGTGATTGATGATTTGTTGCCTGAGCATATTGCCTTGGAAATTTACAAGGCATTTCCAGAGCCCAATAAAATGGGCGAACACCGTTCTATAAAAGAAAATAAAAAAATTGCCGCGCAATTAAATTTATATAATCCTATTTTAGAAGAAATAACGTTTGCAATTCATGACAATCGAATTGTAAAGTTAATGGAGGAAATCACTGGAATTAAAAATATGGAGCCTGACTCTAATTTATATGCTGGTGGTTTGAGTTTGATGAGCGAAGGAAATTTTTTGAATCCTCATCTTGATAATTCTCACGATAATGACAGAAGTCGGTACAGAGTGTTAAATTTATTGTACTATGTATCTCCTGATTGGAAACTTGAAAATGGAGGCAATTTAGAACTTTGGGATAATGGTGTAAAAAAACAACAACGTACTATTGTTTCAAAATTTAATCGTTTGGCATTAATGATTACAAATAAAACATCATATCATTCTGTTTCAAAAGTTGTTTGCCCTGCAAATAGATGTTGTGTTTCTAATTACTATTTTTCCAGTACACCTGCTGAAAACGAAAGTTATTTTCATGTTACTACTTTTTATGGTAGACCAGAGGAACGTTTTAAAAGAATTGTATTGCCAATTGACGCATTTTTAAGACATGCTATCAGAAAAATATTTAAAAAAGGTGTTGTTAAAACAAAACATATTTATAAAAAATAAACTTTTTGCGTTTATTCAAAACAAAAGCTATTTGAAATTATGCCAGCATTAAAATTGGCAATAAAACTTCCATTTGGTTTATATATTTCTACTTTCGATTTTTGAACATAATCAATAGCATCTGCTACATAAATATTATAGTCTTTAGGATTAACTCCTAATCCATAATATAATTTAGATCCTTGATTAATAAAGGCGTTGGATGGAAGAAATGATGATACAATAGGGAATTGATAAACACCATTATTTAAATAATATAAAGTATCTCTTGTTTTATTAATACATAGTTTATTGGGGCTATCAGAGTTTGAAAAATTTAAACTTTGCTCAACTTGTAATGTAATAGGATTTATTCTTGTTAGTTTTCCAACCTGACTGGCTCCAGTATTTCCAGAACTCAAAATCCATACTTTAGAATTTTTATCAATACAAATACTAGAATTTCCTTTGCCAACATTAATACTGTCGGTTATAACATCACTAGTTGTATTGATAACATAGCAGTAATCAGAATTGCTACATGTTACAAAAGCTTTATTATAAATTAACGTCATTTGTTCTGTTGCATTTTTACAACTAATGGAGCCTGAAATTGAATTAGAATTCAAATCAACTATCTGTATGGAGTTTGCATATAAGTCACTCACATATGCTTTATTGTAAGTTACCGGCAAAATATAACGCGGCGAATTAAAGCCATTAATAGTACCTGTTTTTATAAAATCAGATGAATTAACAACTATTATTTTATTAGAGTTATTCATCACTATGTAATAGTTGTTGTTGTATTTGGTAATACTTTGGCAAACATTTCCTAGTGTAGCATTATTGTTTTGTTGTTTGTAGTAATCTTCGATAATTCCACCTGATGATGGGTCGTATAAAGATATACTTCCTACACCCCAGCCAAAATTCCCTTCATTGATAATTAATACTTTACTGTCTGAATTAATATTGACAGCGGTTTTTATAGGCTCTTGCGGTTTATCTTTCACGCAAGAGCTCAATAAAAATGTAATGAATATAAAAAAGTAAAACTTCACTGATAATTATAGTTTAATAAATTTAATTTTTTTTGAAACATTGCCATCACTTAATTCTATGAAGTAAACCCCTGCTTCTAAATGTTCAGCATTTATATTGTATTGATTTTTACCTATTGTAGTTTGAATGGTATTGTTTTGAAGTTCTTTTCCTGATATATCGAATACATTAATACTTAATGCACTTGTAGTATTTGATTCGATATTCAAAAATAAATTGTTTGTTGTTGGATTTGGAAATAATGTAGTATTAGAAATATTAGTTAGTTCTTCTAAACCTACAGTACTTTGCATGACAAAATTATCAATGGAAAAAAATGCTGGTTGATTCATAAATCCAAAAGAGTTGTCTGATGATTTCATATCAAAACTTATGCTATCAACTTGACCTAAAGAAATACAGTTTACATATTGCCAGTTTTTAATTACATAGTCATTTGAAGTACCAGCAGCTCTATAATCTGCTAAATAATATTCAACGCTATCAGTTAACATTAATCCACTACGATAACCTCTTACAATTACTTTATACCAATCTGGATATTGACCTTGAGGAATACTTGTACCAGAACCTGTTCCAGTTGTATCCCCAAATTTTCTCGCAAATTGATCGCCATTTTTTATAGATTTCCAAGCATAGGTTGTGTTTGTAATATAAAAACCATTTACAGCGGTTGTGTTATTTGAAAATGATACAACGGCTCCGCGTTGTACAGTAGCATAATTAGTTCCGCTAAAAGCAGTTCCTGTAATGCAACCATACAAATTTGTATAGGTTCCATTTACTGTATCATTTACATTAGTATAAGCTGAACCCGATTCCCATCCATTCCAAGATGTATTCCATCCATATCGAAATGTTGCGCCTACCGATGAGAAATCAGTACTTGCATTATTTAGATAATATGAGTTTGGTGATAATGTAAAAGTATCAAAAGACACAGTTTGTGCTATTGATGTTACGTTACATGCCAATCCGATAAGGATTGCTAATTTGGTAATTGTTTTTTTCATTTGTTAATAATTGGATGTTTCTATTTTTTTCTTCTGTTGTTTGTAATTAATGCTTATTCCCACTTCGTAGTTTCTTAGAGGCATTGGTTTGTTTGGAATAATCACATAGTTTTTATTAAATAAGTTATTTAAACTAAAAAACAGTTCTGTATTTATGGCACTAAATGCATAATCGTATGAACATTTTAAATTAGAAATGTAGTAAGGACTTACCCAACTTGTATTATCAGTGGATGTAAATCGATATCCCGTATAATGATGATTAAATAGTACATTTATTTTTTTATACTTAACTATAAAAGTTGCCTGTCCATTATACCTCGGTGTATAGATTAATTGACGGCTCTCAGAATTATCATTTTCGCTTTTTGCTTTTTGGTTTGTAGATAATACATAAGAGGTATTGACTATTAGTTTAATTAGAAAATCTTTTTTTAAATAGAACAATTCTGTTTTTGTTTCAGCGCCTCTGCTGTAAACTTCTGCAATGTTTTTTGGAATCCAATAGGGTTTATCAGAAGGAAGCCAAATAATCCAGTTTGTGGTATGTCTATTAAAATAAGTGCCTTCTATTAAAAAGTTAAAGTTGTTTTTGGTATATTTTAGTTCTATACCACCGTCTACTTCATAACTCTCTTCTGGTTTTAAATTTATATTGCCGCCTGGATGCCAATATAAATCATATAAGGAAGGTTGACGGTAAGATTTGTTAGCATTTACTTTTAACGCTAAGCCTTTTAATAGTTTGTAATATATTCCAGTATTTCCTGTGAGTGGGATAAATGTTTGATTAGTAGATTCTTTTCTAACTACTAAATTATAACATAATTTTGAATTCAATAAATTTAGTTTGTAAGCAGCAAAAAATGCCACTTTGCTTAAATGATAGTAATAGGTTGTGTCGATTACAATGTCTTTTGAATACAAAGATGCTTGATAATTAGTGAAGTTTATTCCTAAGTTAAAGGAGTGATTTTTATATTTATATAGATTATCACTTTCTGCTATAATTGTTTTAATATTGCTGTTACTGATGACTATTGGAATTATTGTTTTTATATGATTTACATTACTCTCAATGCTGTCATCATAATTTAAGTTATCGTTAAAATAACCTAAGCGAATAGTGCTATTTAAGTTTCGTCTTTTGTAATTCCAATCTGCATTTAATTTTAAATTTTCATCCACTTGATTTTTTCTACTTGTGGCATCTGTAAACGAAGGAATATTTCTATCTAGTATATTATACCAAGCTCTGATGTTAATTTTTTGATAAGCGTTAATCAGGAAACCTATCTCTTGCATAATTCCCTGAGCTATGTAATTTGCATGATTAGCTTGTTTATTAGGAGTTTCTTTATCGAGGGTATCTTTATAATTATAATTATTTTTTGAGCTATTAAAATAGATATTTGTATTGGATACAATTTTTTTATAGCTGAGTAAAACACCAGTGTTTATTTTTTTAGTATCAAAACTTCCGATACTCATTTGAAGTTTAGTTTTAAAACCTTGATTATATGTTGTACTGTTTTGTAAACGAATACTGCCACCAATAGCACCACTTCCCCACATAGCACTTCCTCCACCATATTCTAAGGTGATGTCATTAAAAAAGTTTGTTGGAACAATGCTTAAATCTGGCTGACCAAGTAAGGCATTTTGAATATTCAAACCATTCCATAATAAAGCGGTATGATTAGCATTTCCACCTCTCATACTAGTAGAAGCTATATTGCCATTACCATATTGTTTAACGTGTATAGTAGATTGGTTTGATAACAAGTCTGCTAAACTACTTGTGTTATATCTTGCTAGTGTCGAGGAGTCAATTGAGCTAGTTTTTTTAGACGCTACCATAACCTGTTGTTTGTTTTCAATGATATATACTTCATTTAGCTGATGAAGTGTTGTATCTGTTTTCTGCGCATTAATACCTGAATTAATTATAATACATAAGTATAGGCAAATCAAACGATTTGAATAAAAACAACTATATGTTTTATAACAGTTCATGTTTTTATAACTTAAAAATGCTTTTTGGGAAAATATAAAAAACAGCATGTTGCCTAAACATCCTATTTTTTGTTAGCCTTTGTTTCCCCGAAAGCTTCAAAATGCATATTGGCAGGTCTTCTGACTCGTCTTTTGTTTTTAAGCCTTCCCATCTATTTAACTGACAGTGGCGTGTTTTAAAAACAGTATTTAAGACTTACAGCAGCGGGCACTGTTCATGAATTACACATGATTCCCTTTTAATTTTTGATACTAAGTTTAATATCTAAAAACCAAATTGCAGGGCAAATGTAAATAATAAAAACAAAAAACGCACATTTATTTTAAATGTGCGTTTTTTAGTTATAATAAATTGTATTAATTAAGTTCCTGAAAGCATTGTCCAGCTTACATTTTCAGGATGTTCTTCTGGTTTAATACTTAATACTGGAACTTTTGAATGGTGAATTACTTGTAAGGCATAAGGTCCTAAAAAGAAACCACTTAACTCAGCATCTTGATCTGTCATAATTGAAATTAAATCACCTCCTATTTTTTCACAATAGTTTACAGTTGCTACAGCTCTGTTTTTTACATCTTGAAGTAACTCAGTAGTACATACAACTCCTTTTTCTTTTGCCGCAGTTGCTACTTGGTGTAGCATCACTTCCATTGCCGGTTTTTTACTAGCTTCATCATCTGCTAATAATCCTATGGCATAAACATGTGATGCAAATTGTTTAGCTAACTCTAAAGTTAAAACTACTTTATGTCTTGTGTGTTCTGATGTATCGATTGGTAAAATAATTTTATGGTAACCTAAAGTATCAATAGGTTGGCTCATTGTTAAAACTGGACACGGGCTTTTGGTTAATACCTTTAAAGTGTTACTTCCAATAGTTAAATCTTCCCACGAGTTATAGCCATGAGTTCCCATTACAATTAAATCAGCACTTAATTCTTTAGCAATTTTTACGATTTCAGTTGTAGGATTACCTGAGTTGACAACAGTTGTAACTTTTACACCATATTGATTTTTAATATCTGTTGCTAATTCGTTCAATTTTTGTTGAACTGCATCAGATGCTTTTTCAATATTATCTAAAGTAATACTAGGTGTAAACACACTAAATTTTTCCCAATGTTTAGTAATAATATGTACTAAATAAATTTCTCCTTTTGTGTATTGAGCTAAAAATGCACCATTTTTTATTGCTAAATATGATGTTTCAGAGAAATCCGTAGTAATGATGATTTTGTTTGTGTTTAAGTGTATCATAAGTTTAGAGTTAGTTTAGTATTGTAAATTTAATAATTTTTTTAGACCAGCAAAATGTCAAGGCTAATGACTTATATTTCCTATTGCTTTTGGGTCGTGTTTATGTTTAAAAAGTAGTGCAAATAAAATGGCTATAATTAATGAATAAATACAAAATGTTAGCCAGATATCTTGCCAGTTTTTATCTCCATTATTAGTAATAAAATAATGATCAATAACAAATCCACTTACTTTACTACCAAGATAAGCACCAATACCATTTGTCATCATCATAAATAAACCTTGTGCTGAAGAACGTATTGCCGAATCGGTTGAGGTTTCGATAAATAAAGAACCCGACACGTTAAAAAAATCAAATGCCATACCATAAACAATACATGAAAGGATAATCATCCATAAACCGTCGGTTGGGTTTCCAAAAGCAAACAAGCTAAAACGTAAAACCCAAGCAATCATGCTAAATAACATCACTTTTTTGATGCCGAATTTTTTTAAAAAAAATGGAATGGTAAGGATAAAAACGGTTTCTGAAATTTGTGAAATTGACATAATAATGGTTGAATATTTTACCACTAACGAGTTGGAGTATTCGGGAATTTTTTTAAAATCATCTAAAAAAGAGTCGCCATACATATTTGTAAGTTGTAAAGCAGCACCCAAAAAAATTGAAAACACAAAAAACAGTGCCATTTTATAATTAGTAAAAAGTGTAAATGCTTTTAAACCTAATTGTTCAATAATAGATTCGTTATTACTAGTTGATTTTTGAGGAACACATTTTGGTAAAGAAAAAGAATAGATACCTAATATAATTGCAAAAACTCCAGCAATGATAAATTGATTTGAATTAGCTTTGCTGCCAGTTAAGTTTGTAATCCACATGGCTACAATAAAACCTATAGTTCCCCAAACTCTTATTGGTGGAAATACTTTTATCACATCTAAATTATTGTTTTTTAAAATTGTGTATGCTATAGAATTAGAAAGTGATATAGTTGGCATATAAAATATCATTGCTATAAAAATAACATAATACAAAGTCTCTGGATCATTTACATAAGGTATATAAAATAATACGCTACCATACAGTACATGCAAAATGCCATAAAGTTTTTCTGCATTTAACCACTTGTCGGCAATAATGCCTGTAATGGCTGGCATGAAAAGAGATGACAGAGCAAGAGTTGAAAATATAGCGCCAAATTGTGCACCCGACCATCCTTTGGCATTAAAACAATAAGTGCCAATTGTAATTAACCAAGCGCCCCAAACAAAAAACTGTAAAAAGCTCATGATAGTTAATCGCATTTTTAAACTCATACTCCAGGTCTCTACAATTATATCTAAAGCAAGATAGAAAAAAAGATTTATAATGTAACTAAATTTTACTAGGGGATTATACGGTTAAAACCTAGAAATTATGAACACTAAACTAATTCCTTTTACACTTTCAATTTGTGTTTTTATTATTAATACAACTAATGGAAAAACTAAAGTATCTCTTCAAAAAGCTTTTGATAAAAAATACATTACTGCTAAAGCAGTTTGTAAGGGTGGGTTGGAGTTAGATTATTCAGTTTCTAATTTATTAAAGGATTCACTTTTAATATTTATACCTGCGGGTTGGCGTTTTAATTCTAATGCTAGTAAAAATGATTATCAAGATATTTTAATGGCTCACGAAGAAATTTTAGTATTAAGCCCAAAACAAACAAAAAAATTTGATATTAAGGGGTATTGCTGCGAGGCTACAAAATCTGGCCCTCAAAAAGGAGTTCCGTATACTTTTGGAAAAATGGCAGATAGTAGCTTGGTATTGTTAGCTCGTTATTTAAATACTCATAAAATTGATTCAAATACCGAACAATATAGTGTGTGGGCAATTAGTGACGGAAAAGAAACTGCAAATATTACTAGTAATAATGATTCTATAGCAGCTTTATTAAGAACTTTTGTTGCTACCATAAAAGGAGAGCCTTTGCCTTGGTATACTTTATTGAAAAGAGCTAAAATTACTAATACTGGTGAAGTATCTGATCATCCAGTTAGATTTAAAGCTAATATTACCTATCAAGTCCCCGAAACTTGTTATTCTTATTGCTATATTATTGATTCTAAAGGACAAAAGGTTTCTGAGATATTTGGAAAATGGTTATTATCAGACAACACAGACTATAATGCGAGTTTTAATGTAGCAGGATTAAAAAAAGGAGAGTATAAATTAGTTTTAGAAGGAAAAAACACACCATTATTTGAAAAAACATTTAAAATTTAGCATTTAAACTGCTGTTTATCAGTGTATTATAATAATATTAAGATTTGTGAGTTTTTTAAAGTAATCATTAGCATAATTCAATTAATTTTTTACTTTTGCAGGAAAATTAAATATAAAATTATGTATTGGACATTAGAATTAGCATCGTGGTTAGAGGATGCGCCTTGGCCGGCAACTAAGGATGAGTTAATTGATTTTGCTATTCGATCTGGTGCGCCAATGGAAGTAATTGAAAATTTACAAGAAATGGAAGACGAAGGCGAAGCCTACGAAACAATCGAAGAAATTTGGCCAGATTACCCAACCAAAGATGATTTCTTTTTTAACGAAGATGAATATTAAAATAAAAAAGAGGCTGTCTAAAAGACGGTCTCTTTTTTTTATGCAGCAAATTTTAAAACAGGCCTAAAATGATTTGTTATTTCATTTTTCAACTTAATAAAGTTTAAGCGCTCAAAAAAATGAGTTATAAATGAGCGTATACGATTTTGTAACGTGTTGTTTCCTTTATT
>JBEIPP010000129.1:0-8594 GCA_040376995.1 Flavobacteriales bacterium | reverse complement strand
CGTATGTACTTTGTATCAGACATGCCAGGAGGTTTAGGACAAACCGATTTATACTTATCAGAAAATGTAAACGGACAATGGCAAAAACCAGAAAACTTAGGTCAAGCTATTAATACCGAAGGAAGAGAAATGTTTCCTTACGTTCATGAAGATGGAACCTTGTTTTTTTCAACCGATGGGAGAGCAGGCCTAGGAGGATTAGATTTATATTTTACAGTGCCAGCAATGGACGCTTATTTTGAGCCACAAAGTTTAGGTTATCCTATTAACTCCAACTACGATGACTTTGGCTTTGCACTAAATGAAGATTTAAAAACAGGTTACTTCTCTTCTAATAGAACTGGTGGAAAAGGTAAAGATGATATTTACTTCTTCCGTTCAAAAGAACCATTAATGATTGTAACCTTAAGTGGTATTGTTTTTGATGAAAGTAATAAAGAAACTATACCAAATTCATGGGTGTATTTATTAGATAATAATAAGTTAGTGATTGACTCAACAAAAGTAAATGCTAAAGCAGAATACATATTCACTATCAACGACCCAAGCAAAGACTATTTTGTAGGAGCAAAAGAAAAAATAAAATATTATGATCGTATAATTCCAGTTGGTAAACTAGCAGTAGGTGATAATAAAAAAAATATTAGCTTGTACCCTAAATACAAAATGATGTGTAATGTAACAGATGCTAAAACAGCAGCACCAATAGGAGGCGTTAAAACTACTTTTATTGATTTGGCAAACAATAACCCTAAAACATATTTTACAGATAACAGCGGAAACTTTACAGATATTATTTTAGGCAAAAAACCTGGAGACAAACTAAAATTCACAATTAAGTATGAGAAAGAGGGTTATATCACAGTAGAGAAAAACTACGATATTACATTAAAAATTAACACGGTTATAGACTTAAAAGAAAAATTACAAAAACTAGAAATTGGGACAGACATTGCAAAGGTTATCCAAATTAATCCGATATACTTTGATTTAGCTAAATGGAACATCCGTCCAGACGCTGCCAAAGAACTTGATAAAATTGTAAAAGTAATGCAAGAAAACCCAACAATGACCATTGAATTAGGTTCACATACTGACTGCCGTTCATCAAAAGCATATAACATGTCTTTATCAGGCAAACGTGCTAAATCATCAGCAGCATATATTGTATCAAAAGGTGTAGATAAAAACAGAATCGTTGGCAAGGGTTATGGCGAGAGCAAACTTATTAACGGTTGTGAGTGCGAAGGAAAAGTTCAATCAACTTGCTCTGAAGAAGAACACCAAGCGAATCGTAGAACCGAGTTCTTGATTACTAAGTTTTAAAGTATTAAATACACTATTTAAAAAACACCGAAAGATACTTTCGGTGTTTTTTTATAATACAATAAATTATACATTTACTTCAAAATACTTTCGATAAAATCAATGAGCAATCAATCTCCACAAAAGAAAAAAATTCCCTATACAGTATCGTCAGAATTAAATAAATATTTAGGTGAAACTGGAAGATTGCAAAAAATCCCAATTCAATATCAAGACCTATTAAGATTTAATAATTCAATCAGTTTATATGATAAACAAGGAAAGGATACATTATGGTTAACTGTTTCGTATTCACAAAATGAAATGGAGGAATTGTGTAGAGAGTTGACTGGAATTTACGCTACGCTAAAAACAAACGGTGATACAAAAGTAATGGAACACCTTAATGTAGAAAGAATAGATTTTTGCACTTTTGGCAATTCAAAACCATTTCGAATAAAAATTGTAAATAATTATAATGACAATTATGATTATTACTATATAAAACTAGCAGATTCTTCAAGAATATACGGCTTAGAATGGGAGCATATATTATCTCCAAATAGAATAAATTACTTTGTAAATGATGCAACATTAATTGAAGAACATATAATTGGTATACCAGGTGATCAATTTATAAAAAATAATTTTTCGGATTTAGAATTAAACAAAATTAGATTAGCAAAAGAATTCGTGAAATTTAACGAAAGGTGTTTTATTAGATTACTTGGAGATATGAGGTCGTATAACTATGTGATTGATGTAACACCTGATTTTGAAGACACGCAGTACAGAATTAGAGCCATTGATTTTGATCAACAAAGTTTTGAAGGTAGAAAATCTTTATATATTCCACAGTTTTTTAAAGAAAATTTACCTTTTGTGGAACTATGCATGGAATTTTTAAATACAAATACAGTTAAGCAGTATCAATATGAAGAAAGAGCTCTAATCGCCAGAAGAATACAAACATCCCATTACAGAGTAAATCAATTACTAGAAGTAATGAAAAAAGACAATCTCTCAACACCAGAAAAAATAAATAACCTTAAAAAAGAATTATCAAATCACTATAACTCACCTTCTTTTGAAAATTGTAATAATATGGGGGAGATTTTAGAAAAATGCCTTCAGATTATTTTAGATAATAATCATTCAGTTTATTAATTTCTTCCTTATAAGTAATGTTCCAATAAAATACATAAAATCTAGTGCGCCATTACTATAATCGCCCACTAAAAAGGAACCGAAAAATAAGATAATAAATAATATAAGTGATAAATCAAGCCCTAAATTATAGACTACTTTTTTTGAATCCTCTCTAAATTCCTTATTTAAAATAGAAACAATCATAGAAACAGCAATTGTAGATTCTAATATCGCAATAACTATAAAAGAAAATGGGATACCAAAAGGGATAAGTCCAATAAATGAATTTTCAAATTTATGAGCAAACCACTCTGGTACTTTAAATTCAACAATTTTTTGGTACGCAGTGGTTGCAGATAAAGCAAAATACATACACTGTATAAGAAAAATGTGGTTTATCTTAATTTTCATGTGTAAAAGTCATTTTTTTAGTTGTTATAAGGTTAGACCAATTTACCTTCTCCCGATAGCTATCGGGATGTGTTTACTTCTAAGCAAACATGTCTACTTCATAATAAATTCATTTATAAAGTAACAACTAAATTTAAATAAAATTCATACAGCTATTAAAAAAATTATTCTTTAACCACCTTAACATAACTATATCCACAACGAACAATGTAAACGCCAGCTTTAAAACTTGAAATATCAACTTTATTATCAAGTGGAGTAATTTCAGTTTCAAAAATCTGTTTTCCAGTAACATCATATATATATAATTGTGAATTTAATTTTAATCCACTAACATTTATGAAAGAAGTTGTAGGATTTGGGAAAACAGCTAAAACAGAAGCATCTTTAGTAATTTTAGAAATTGAAGTGGGAGTAGATAGTATGATTTTACCTACGCAAGTAGCATATAAAGAAATAATACTAGAGTAACTTGTATCTGTAGCTGTTACAGTATATGTTGTAGAATTACCTGTTGGAGTTACTGTAAAATTTGGAGTTGGATTTCTAAATAAAACAATTGCAAGAGGTTTAGATGTTGATTTAAACAACAACACATCGCCTACTGAACAATTCACATTAATTGTTGCCGTTCCTGAAGCAGGTAAATTAACGGTATGAGTGGTTTGTGAAATACCATAGATACAAATTAGAGAAAGTAAAACGGTAAAAATTGAATGTTTCATATGTTTTAATTATTAGTTTTTTTTAGTTGTCATACCTGTCTGCCGACAGGCAGGTGCTATAACCAGTTTAATCGTGTGCGTTTGTGTTTAAGGCAAACATGGTTATTTCATAGTTATTTTTAAGTAAATGATTAGTAATATTATTGTTTTATTATTTTATATACTTTTGAGTTATTAATTTTAATAAAATAGATATCAGACGCTAAATCCTCTAATATAACGCGGCTATTTTCTTTACTTACAGTACCTGAATTTACAACTTGCCCTAATACGGTTGTAATTTCGTATGACACCAATTCATTTGAATTTATTTTGAAATTTAATTCATTATTAAATGGATTTGGGAAAAACTCCACTTTATTAGATGTTTCACAATCAGAAAATAGGATACGAGAATATGTTATTTTACCATCATAATCTGTTTGAGCTAATTTAAAATATTTTAAGTTAGAAAATTCGTTAGGTACAGCATAATGATAATTTATTGTATTTAAACTATTACCAGCTCCAGTAACATTACCAACTTCCTTCCATTCAATAGCATCTAAGCTACCTAAAATTGTAAAATGACTATTGTTTGTTTCGGTTGCTGTTGTCCAATTTAATTTTATTTGTTCATTATTACATGCATAATTAAAATTCACTAATTCTATTGGCAATAAAGTATTACATGTTTTACATCCATTTGGAATTTCAATATAAAATGTGGATGAAGCACCACCATTGCCATCAACATACAAGTAATACGTTTGATCAACTGTTAAACCTGATAAATTAAATTCAGCATTAGCAGAAATTCCATTAAAATATGGATTACCAGCAGATTGAGCGCCAACATAAGCCGCATTATTATAGGTTTCGTCATTAGGGCAGCCTCCAGTTGGAACAGTAAAGGCGCCTGAAGAACAGCCTCCTGCTCTAGCAAAAACAATTGGTTGAGTTTCATCTCCACCAAAACCAGCAGTAATGCCACTCAGAGTAATTTTTGCAGTTGTAGTACTTGCAACAAAATAAAACCAAGCACTGTTATTATTAGCTCCATTCCAAGCACAACCATCTGTTGTTGTTCCTGAAAAATTACCATCAGTTCCTGAATATCCATTATTTGTTCCAATTGTAACTATAGCATCTGCGCCAATGCATGAAGCCGCAGAGCAATTATCATTAGCACTACTTCCAGTAACATCATTTACTTGTATTTTTTTTCCAAAAACTAATTCAATACTGTTAAAAGCAATATTACCAGCATCATCATCTTGCTCACACATTGTAAATACCCAATTACCATCAGCAGTTTGGCCACTAAATGTTGAACCAAATGAATTATCTGTAGCAACAGCATAATAGCCTATTGAATATGGAAACCAAATGCCCGGACTAAAAAACTCACTTACCAATTCCAAGGCCGAATGGTCTCTAAATTTAATATCAACCCATGCTGGTGTGTTAGCTCCTCCCGCAAAATTAGTAATAAAATTATAAACAGTACCTGATGGTGATGTTAATGAAAAATCATAAGTGCTTAAATCTCTTTTACAACCCGAAGAACCAAGTTTTAAATTTATTTGAGTTAGTTGGTTAGTAGTTGTATTTAAAGTGCCAATTCCCGAAACGGTAACCGTACGCGTTAAACATTCGGAAGTGGTTGATGTAGTACCCCACGAACCGCAAGCAGCGGATGTGCTATTTGAAAAAGTAGAAATTGGTAATACAAATAACGTTGCAGGAACTGAATTTACAGTACCACATGCATTAGTTAGTACGGCTCTGTATTGATAAGTAGACATACTATATATTGGATTTGTAACATTTAATGTATTTGTTGTTACTCCTGAATAATAACCTCCATTACTAACATTAACCCACGAACCACTTCCATTGGTTTGCCACTGAATAGATATACCTTGGCTAACTGTTGTTGATATACCAAAAGAGGCATTACCCAATTGATTATAAACCGTATCGTTTAATGGAAATCCATTAACACTAATAGCACTTGCAACTGTCATTTCAATCACATTGGATTCTGCTGCTCCTGTCCAATCTGCTCTGCAAGTAACACGAGCTAATCTTTTATACCAAGTAGTTTGAGTAATTGAACCAGGATCGTAAGTTGTGGCGTTTGATGCCGCTATATCAGAAAAACCACTTACACTGCTAGTTATAGATGATTGCCATTTATACTCTAAAGTTCCTGTTTGTCCGCTTGCAGCAGAAGAACTAGTTATTGTTGTAGGATCAAAACTACCGCAAGATGATTGTGCATTAGCAATTACACCTGCTGTGGTGGGATTAAAACAAGTTTGTTTATATGTGATATTATCAATCGTAAAATTATCGCCAGCAGCAATATCGTCATTATTACATGTAATTGCAATAAACTGAGACGAAGAGGCTGGATATGTTGTGCTTGTAGCTGTGATTATAGTTCCTAATCCTGAAACAGAAACTGTAATATTTCCAGAAGGGTTCATTGTTATAGTTACAGTTCTAGTGGTCGCAGTCGCAGATTCATTAGATGAAGCTAAAGAAGTTAAAGCACCATTGTCTAATCGAAATAAAGTAAAGTCACCAGAATTACCATCATAATCAACACAATACCCATCTGAACTTGCGTTTGACGGTGCACCATTGTTTATCAATACAAAATAAAATCTTACATTATCGTCGTTAGTGTTAGTACTAGATTTTAATGTATATGACCATTCCTCACAGGATAAAGCAAGAGGAGTGGACATAGACAATGTTGTACTTCCACCTCCAAAAACAAGAGCTCCAGATGTAACACTAGCACCACCAGAATTTATAGTCCAAACAGGACTTGCCGTGTAATCTCCATCTGTAAAATCATCTAATACATTAACCTGCGCATTACTTAATAATGAGAAAAGAAAAAATATAGTTATATAAATTTGTTTTTTCATTATAGTAAGTTAATTTTATCGCGAATTTTATATAAATTTAAAACGAAACAATTAACTAAAAAATAACACGTTTTTAACAATGTCCTACTGGTATTTTTAAATTTCCTAATAAATATTGGTGAAATGACGATAAAACTGGCGTATAGTAGTTAGGGTTTTGATTTAGTTGTTGCCTAAAGCTTTTTGATTTAAAATATTTTAGCACAAATTCATTAGCCTCTTTACCTAATGGATTATTTTCATTTAATTTTAAATACCTTGAAGTAGAATCTATTAATGAATCTAAAATACTATCATGTGGCAGCGACATTTTTATTTTGATAACTGTTAACCTCGAAAAAATGGCAAAAAAATGATTTGAGGTATACATCAAAGGCTGTAGTAAATGCAAAGCCTTTTTAATATCATCTTCTTTTTCTGCAATTATGGCATTTAAAAAATCTTTTAATAATTGTCCGTCTTCTTTAAAATAAACAGAATTTTCTTCCATCATTGTTTTGGCTAAAACAAGATTATTTTTAAGTATAATCGACAAAATTTTATAAAACATGGCATTATTGTTAATTACCGAATACATGTTTTGACCTTTAATAATATCATTAGAAATTGATATAATTGTTTCGGGACGAGCGCCAGAAAAAAACTTAAGTCTCAATTCCAAAAAAATCATTTTTCGCTCTAAATCATTATACTCGTTTGTTTTTTTAGAGATCGAACCTAATATTGTTTTTGCTAATTCAAAATTTACATCAAAAGCATCTGTACAATAATATAATTTAGCTAATGAAACATATAATGAAGCTTTTATTAATGGTGATTTAACTTTTGTGGTATATTCTAAAATTTCAGTTTCAACCTGTAGTTTGTTTGAATCAAGTAGCGAGTTTTTTTCTAAAAAAATATTTGAAAGATTTTCATAATATTCAGAAATAGACTTTTCATTTATAATATTTAAAACTTCAAAAAACTCCTCATTTAAACTCTTAACCTTCATCAGCTCTTTTTCTGATTGTGCGGCATAGCCCATTCTAATTTTTCCTTTCAAAGAAATTAATTTTGAAATGGTATCCCCCTCCTCTTCTGCCTTTTGATAAGCTTTGTGGTAATAGTGATTTAATAAATCTAAATTTCCATTAGAAATTTTAGCTTCAGCTAGCAGTAATTGTCTAGTGCTTTTGTTTTTTTCGAGATAAAGTGCTAATACAATATTTTCAATTTCATCCGAAAAGAAACTAACTAATCTTCTTTTTTTTAAGTCAAGTTCCTTACTTGTAATGGAAGGCCAAAAAAACAAAACTTCTTTATGTAAAAAAGCATTGCTTTGCTCTAAGTTTGCCTTTTTAAAATTGATTAATTTTTTTAGTATTTTAAAACGTTTATCAGAAGCTGTTTTGCAAAGATTAATGACTGCTTTGCGTTCTTGAACAGTTAATTCTTTTATTAATTCATGTAGCTTTTGTCCTATCATAATTATTATACCACATATATTTTGGTACTATAAAAATAGGCAAGTCACAGAAGCGGTAAAACTAATAAAACTAAATTTTGTCCTACTTGTTTTTAATCGAATTTAATATAAATTCGTGTATAGGGGATATTTTTATTGTTTTAGAACTCATTTCCATAATACTCTTAGAAACTTTAACATTTAAAATTTTGGCTATTGTAACCATAAAAACTATCGAAGAATTTATGGTAAATATCCTATTTGAATTTAAGGATAATCTTTTTAATTCCTTAATTACCAAACTTTCTGTTAAATCCATATCACCCTGCTTGTAATTTATAGCTACTTCTATGCATCTAGACCAAGAAGCTATATATGGATTATTAATGAATGACAAATTACTTAATATTCGTTTTGCACTTTTAAAATCTTCCCTTTTATAATATTCAAGTGCTTCTAAAAAATTAAAGAAATAAAGAAATTCTGGATCAGTGAAATACTTTTTAGAATTAATGTTATACACATTAATAGTTCCTTCAGTATCGTCTTTTAAAATAGCAATTTCTTCAGCTGTTGAATGAGTAAAACATTCTAACATAGGCTTCCAGCTAAGGTTTTGATTTACACCTTTAT